>PIVK01000200.1 GCA_003354135.1 Rhodospirillales bacterium | reverse complement strand
CGGGTGGGTTATCTATCTTGATCCTGTAACCAGACACCTCAACTCTCCCTCAGATGGTTTTATGTTGCCTTCCCTCAGAGCCTTCGAACTATGTTCTACTTACTATAATGTGGATCTCAAGCGGGGACTATTATAGTGCTCACATTCTCATCTATCCTGGTGGATAAATCTATTTGAGAACTTACCTTGCATTGATGTTTTACACATAGCACCAAGCATAAGGAGTATCTTATGGATCTACTCAGGCTTCCACTCCGTTAAACTTATATTAAATAGGTTTATAGAGATATTTGATACTCATTTTGGTAATGAAGGAAAACAAACATAAGCTAGACTCTACATACCTTGAGTCCTAAGCTTTACAACAGGCCCTGGCGGTGGTAACACCTCAGGTTGTCCCTCAGCCTTCACCTGGCTGGAATGCACCATGTTGCAATGACATAACAGTACAGGGTAAAAAATACATATGTATGATTATAATGTACATTCATTAGCATTATACAAGTGTATTAATGAGCATGAAACTAAAACTACCAGTTGAATGTCAGGTTGTTAGTGTTACATGTTATGAAAGTGTATTGCTACTTATGAGACTTACACTAAAGCTTGGTGGTTAAGAATGTGAGTATAATTAGTAAAATCATATTTCTACATTCTACCCCAAGTTTTGTGCTACCCTCCCGACAATTGAGAAAGTCTAATACTAACTACTCAAGGAGAAGGAGCAATACCCAAAAAGATCACTACATCCACGGTCTGCTGAAGCAGTACCATGATGGTATGATGTTATGAGGTTAAAGGGCCTACAGTGTGTAGTATGGTAGCTACATCCTGTAGTTTAAAGTACTCCTGAGTCTTATTTGAGATATCTATCAAGTAAGCTCGAGGAAGTGTATTTTAATGAGATCACCTGCCTGCTGTGAGAACATCCTCTATGGAGATGCCAGCAGTGACTGCTATGGAGTCAGCATAGGCTCTAACGTGGTGAGCATGGTATCTACCAATTAGTTTGGTAACCATGTTATGATACCTTAATTTGATACCTCTTTAACCAAGCACTCATTGTTTGACCCTTATCCGTTCTTATGGATACGTATTAGGTAAATCCTCAAGGCTGAGACTGGGCCGAGAGGGTCAGGTATGCCCTGTTTACAGGGTAAACCATTAATCCAGATGGGAATATACTTCCCCTTCTGTATAGGTCTATCATGGTTTCTGGCTATGAACTGTTTAGAACATCTAATGAGGACCTAACTCCAGTTCGTGTCATGTTCAAGGCCCGTAAAGGTCCAACCATGTACTTCACTCCTTCTAGCTCCTGCAGCTAGAAACAGGAGGAACCTCCGGTTCATGTCATGTTCAAGGCCCACAAAGGTCCAAGCATGTACTTCACTCCCTCTAGCTCCTGCAGCTAGAAACAGGAGGAACCTCCAGTTCATGTCATGTTC
>PIVK01000038.1 GCA_003354135.1 Rhodospirillales bacterium | reverse complement strand
GTCGCCATCGGTGTTGAACTCAATCTGAGCCGCGACGCTGACGCCGTTGTCGAGCTTGGTCGAGCCCTTGAAGTGGACCTCGGAGGTCTGCTTCTGGTCCCAGTTTTTGATCTCGCTCGTTGCGGCTTCATAATCGCTATTGTTTTCGGCGTAGCCGAAGGTCTGCACCATGAAGCCGCCGAGGCTGAGCTTGATCGGATCGGAGGCCTGGACGCCCGGAGCCGTGGCCAAGGACGCGGCGACGAGGGCGGTAGTACCCAAAAGAATCTTTTTCACGATAATTTTCCTTAATTGTTGCCTTACGGCCCAACGAACCCCCCGGACGGCCCAACGAACCCCCCGGCCCGCGGAACGAATTTAAGGCCTCGATGGGATAATAAAACCACCGGACGGCCCGACAATCAAGGAAACAACGTGGCCCGTGGGCAAAAAAGCCGCGAGTGTGATATTTTTGTCACGGTTTGGGGGCCGGAGGGCAATTGTTCCGGCCCGGATCAGAAGGCCCGGATCAGAAGGCCCGGATCAGAAGGCCCGGATCAGAAGGCCCGGATCAGAAGGCCAAGACGAGGCTGGCGTTAACGCCCCAACCGTCGTTGTGATACCGGGCGGCCGGAACCTCGCCACTGTAGGCGGCAAACATCAGGTCGGCGCCGACGATGATGCCCGGGCTCAAGGTGTAGGTGCCGCCGACGACGGTGAACCGGACTTTGTCCTGAGGAGCGACACTGGTTACAAAACCTTCGGCTCTCGTGCGGGCGTGGGTCACGCCGACCGTGTAGGGGCCGGTGGCGTAGGTCAGGCCGACATCCCAGCTTTCGCCGTCCCAGGAGGTCGTGGAGCCCGGGAGGTCGACAGTCGGCTCAATATGCCGGGCATACGCGCCGCCGAGGGTAAAGCCGGCGTAGGAGAGGCTCAGGCCGCCGCGGACGGTATTAACGCCCTCCACCCCCTGGCCACTGTGAGTCTTCAGCTGAACGTATCTATAGCCGATATCGGCGCCGATCTTAACGCGGCCCAGGGTGTCGTCATAGGCGAGCGCGGCACTGTAATCGCTCTGAGGGTCGCCGGCGGGCTGGGCTGCCCGACTGGTGTGGCCGGCATCCGGGTTGAAGCTGAGGCCGAAGCCCAAGCCCATGAAACGCGGCGACAGGTAGGTGATGCGGTTGTGGTTTTGCTCGTCGGGGAATGTGTTGATGCTTGTGGTGGACATGCCGCCACCGTAACCTGTGATAGCGTGAGATTTGGGATCGTCGGTGACGGGCCGCTGAATAAAGGCCCACGGCTGCACTTCGCCGCCGTCGACGGTGATTACGCCGCCGGCCGGGCTGCGGTGGCCGAGTTGGGTGATGGCGCCGTCTTTCTGACCGAGGATCAGGGTGCCGAGCGCCGGGCTGACGATCTTGGCGAAAACCTCGTCCATGGAGAAGTTGCTGCCGGAGGCGTCGCCGTCGGTGTTCATCCCGATCCGGGCCGAGACGGTGATGCCGTTGTCTAGCCCGGCCGAGCCCGTGAAGTGGACCTTGGAGGCCTGCTTCTGGTCCCAGTTTTTGCTCTCGTCGATCCCGGAGGGGCTTGCTTCATAATCTTTATTGTTTTCGGCATAGCCGAAGGTCTGCACCATGAAACCGCCGAGGCCGAGCTCGATCGGATCGGAGGCTTGGGCGCCCGGAGCCATGGTCACGGAAACGGCCACGAGGGTGGTGGTGCTCAAAAGAATTTTTTTCACGACATTTCTCTCTTACCGGCCTCGCGGCCCCTTAATTTATAATTGTCTTGTGCGCTCATCTGATCACCCTCTTTCGGTCGGCCATGCCCCAACCCTCGTTTCCCAATCGTGACGCCACGAAGGCCACCACGAAAAAACCTCTCCCGTTTCAAAGGAAAATGGAATAGATCTAATGTATATAGGTAATTTAGCAGACGTTGCAATTAATTTAAATTTAAATTACAGCGGCCCAGGAGCCTCTGGCAAGGGTTAACTGGTGGGACCAGCTCAGTCGTTGACAAGATGGAACACACCGCACAATGCCCGGCCGGGAGGCCCGTCGAGGGCGGCATGGATTTGGAAGACCGGTCGATGCCGGGGCCGTGTGATGGGGGCCAGGGACAGCCGCATTTTCTTTTTGTAACGCCGGTTTTTTTTGTGACGCTGGGGCCTGACAAAAACCGGTGTCGCGGCTATAGTCTGGTCTCGCGACCGTTCACCTAAGAGCGGGGTTAATACGATAGAGCGGGTTCACGTAAGAATCCGGCACCACGAAGCAGCTCCGGTTTCTCGCGATTCGCTCGAGGGTCCCGAATCCGAAATTTCCTTTATGAAGCCGTCCCAAATCATGTAAGGAACTTCGAATCCACCACACTAGACGTGAGGCCGCCATGCCCTTGAAACTCACCGATATCCGCCTTCTCCTCGACAAGTGTTACATCGACGGCACATGGGTCGAGGCCGACGGCGGTGCCCGCATCGGGGTCACCGACCCGGCGAATGGGACGGTGTTGGGAACGGTGCCCGGCATGGGAGCCGCCGAGACCCGGCGTGCCGTCGAGGCGGCGGACAAGGCGTTTCCCGCGTGGTCGGCGACGACCGCCAAGACGCGTGCCCAGGCGATGATGAGGTGGTTTCGCCTGGTGATGGACAACCAGCAGGACCTGGCGCGGCTGATGACGGCCGAACAAGGCAAGCCGCTGGCGGAATCCATGGGCGAGATCGCCTACGGCGCATCGTTTATCGAGTGGTTTGCCGAGGAAGGCAAGCGGGTCTACGGCGACACCATTCCCACCCACGCGCCGGACAAACGCATCTTGGTGCTGAAGCAGCCCATCGGCGTGGTGGCGGCGATCACACCCTGGAACTTTCCCAACGCCATGATCACCCGCAAGTGCGCGCCGGCGCTGGCGGCGGGTTGCACCGTGGTGGTCAAACCGGCCGCCGAGACGCCGCTTTCGGCCCTGGCGCTGGCCGAACTGGCGGAACGGGCCGGGATTCCCAGGGGCGTTTTCAACGTGGTCACCGGCAATGCCTCCGAAATCGGGGGTGAGCTTACGTCCAGTCCGCTGGTGCGCAAGCTGTCTTTCACCGGATCGACGGAGATCGGCAAGCTCCTGATGCGCCAGTGCTCGGACACGGTGAAGAAGGTGTCGCTCGAACTGGGCGGCAACGCGCCCTTCATCGTGTTCGACGACGCCGACATCGACGCTGCGGTGGCGGGAGCCGTGGCGTCGAAATACCGCAACACCGGACAGACTTGCGTCTGCGCCAACCGGTTCCTGGTGCAGAGCGGCGTTTACGACGCCTTTGCGGCGCGCCTTGCCGTTGCCGTTGCCGACCTTCATGTGGGGCCGGGGCTCGATGGCGAGACCCAGCAGGGGCCGCTGATCAACAAGGATGCCCTGGTGAAGGTGGAGCGCCTGGTCGGCGATGCGGTGGAAAAAGGTGCC
Source organism: Rhodospirillales bacterium (assembly GCA_003354135.1). Classification (GTDB taxonomy): domain Bacteria; phylum Pseudomonadota; class Alphaproteobacteria; order Rhodospirillales; family GLO-3; genus GLO-3. The sequence continues at coordinate 22,737 of PIVK01000038.1, read as the reverse complement.
AGGGTGGTTACGGGGGGCAGGCGCCATGCACTCGGCGGCACCTTCTATGAGCCGACTATCCTGGTCGACGTCACTCCCGACATGGCCTGCACCAACGAGGAAATCTTTGGCCCCGTGGCGCCGTTGTACCGTTTTGAGACCGAGGACGAAGCGGTGAAGATGGCCAACGATACGCCCTTCGGCCTCGCCGCATATTTCTATGCCCGGGGCTTGGGCCGCGCGTGGCGGGTCTCGGAAGCATTGGAGTACGGCATCGTCGGCGTTAACGAAGGCATCATTTCCACCGAAGTCGCGCCCTTCGGCGGCTTCAAGGAATCGGGCATCGGCCGCGAGGGGTCCAAGTACGGCATCGACGATTTCGTCGAAATCAAGTACGTGTGCTTGGGTGGGATTGACAAGTAAGTGGTCGGCTATCGACCTTCGGCGGGGCTTGACGGGGGTGTCCGGCTTCTGAACGCCGAGTGCCGGCAGCCCGGGAGACTTTCATGACCAGGTTCGACTACGATCTCGTCACCATCGGCGCCGGTTCTGGCGGAGTTCGGGCGTCGCGCGTGGCGTCCTGTTTGGGCGCGCGCGTCGCCATCTGCGAGGAAAGCCGGGTGGGTGGCACCTGCGTGATTAGGGGCTGCGTCCCCAAGAAGCTTCTGGTTTACGGAGCCCGCTTTGCGGATGCCTTCGAGGACGCGGCCGGCTTCGGCTGGACGATTCCCCGTCCGTCTCACGACTGGGCCGGACTGGTGGCGCGCAAGAACGCCGAGATCGACCGCCTCGACGATGTCTACAAACGTATCTTGCGCGATAACGAAGTCGAACTCCTGGAAGGCCGGGGCGTGATCGTCGACCCCCACACGGTCGAGGTGGCGGGACGGACGGTCACCGCGGCCAATATCCTGGTGGCCGCCGGCGGCTGGCCCTCGACGCCCGCCATTCCCGGTATCGAGCACGTGATCTCGTCCAACGAGGCCCTTGAGCTGACCGAGTTGCCGAAACGGATGGTTGTTGTCGGCGGCGGCTACATCGCGGTCGAGTTCGCGGGGATTTTTTCCCGAATGGGCGTCGAAGTGACCCAGATCATCCGTGGCGATGCCATTCTTCGCGGGTTTGACGAAGATATCCGCGTGACCCTGGAAGAGGAAATGACCAAGCGGGGCGTCAAGATCCTCTCCGAGACCGTGGTGCGCTCCATCGAGAAAACGGACACCGGAACCTACAGCCTGCGCCTGGGGCACGACGACGTCATCGAAACCGACGTCGTCATGTACGCTACCGGGCGATTGCCCAAGACAGTCGGTCTGGGTCTGGAAGAGGTGGGCGTGGAGTTGAACGAGAAAGGCGCCGTGGTGGTCGACGAGTTCTCGCAATCTTCGGTGCCCAGCATTCATGCGATCGGGGACGTCACCGACCGCATGAACCTGACGCCCGTGGCTCTGGCTGAAGGCATGGCGCTGGCCAACACGCTCTTTAACGGCACGCCGACCAAGGTCGACTATGACAACGTGCCCTCCGCCGTATTCAGCCAACCGCCAGTGGGCACGGTGGGACTCTCCGAGGCCGAGGCACGCTTGCGCTATGGCGAGGTGGACATCTACGTGTCGTGCTTCCGCGGCATGAAGCACACCCTTTCGGGCCGCGACGAGCGCGCCTTCATGAAGCTGGTGGTGGACGCCGGCACGGACCGTGTGCTGGGTTGTCACATGGTGGGCGAGGATGCGCCGGAGATTTTGCAGGGCTTCGCCGTGGCGCTCAAATGCGGGGCCCGCAAGCGCGACTTCGACGGCACCATCGGCATCCATCCCTCTGCGGCCGAGGAATTTGTCACCATGCGCGAGAAACTTCCGGAACACGGGAAGTGATTCCCGGCGATCATCGGCCATCGGGACGTCTGCGGGGCGGCACCCGAGAACACCATTGCCTCTGCTGTGCCGAAGAGCCGTCCACCCCATAAAATTCGAATGGCGAACGGAGTTTTAGCTGCCAAGCGCCAGGTGGCGGGCATCGAGTCGGCCCATGGCGAGCAGGAGCTGAAAAATCGCCAGATTCTCGCCGTAGGCGGCGGCGGTGAAGCTGATCTGCGCGTTGGCGACCTCGTTCTCGGCATCCAGAACGTTGATCACCGTGTCCTTTCCGGCCTCGCGCAAGGAGCGTCGGGAGGTCCAGACTTCGTAGGCGATGTTGACCGCGTTTTCCAGGAGAAGCATGCGTTCGCGCGCCGTGATCAGGGCCTGCCAGGCGAGGCGCACCTGTTCGATCACCTTGCGCGACATCTGGCGCTGGTCGTCCTTGGTTTTGCCCACGTCGAAGCTCGCTTGGCCCAGGCTGTGTTTGGTCGAGAAACCGCTGAACATTTCCCAACTCGCCTGCAGCACCACGGAATAGTCGCGTCGGGTGCCCAAGGTGCCGTCGTTGTGTTTCTTGTAGTTCCAACTGCCGATCAAGTCCACGGTGGGAGCGTACTCGGCGACGACGGTGCGCTTGGCCTCCCGGGCTATGGCGACGTCGGCGGCCGCGTTGGTGATGCCGGGATTTTCGCGTAACGCGACATCAATGGTTTTCTCCAGGTCGGGCGGAATGAGGTCGATGGGCAGCGACGGGTCGACCATGGCCTCGACGTCGGGGGCATGGCCAAAGATCTGGGTGTAGCGGGTGACCGCGTTTTGCAGGCCGCCCTCGAAACTGACTCGCCGTTCCTTCGTTGCCTGCAGGCGGCGCTTGGCCTCCAACACGTCGACCGTCACGCCGGAGCCGCGAGCCACCCGTTCGTCTTCCAATTCGAGCTGCTGGTGCACGTTGTTCTCGGTCTCGCGCGCCAGTTGGATGAGCCGCTTCTGTTTCAGCACATCGATGTAGCTGTTGATGCCTTCGAACAGCACGTTTTGTTCGATGGCGACCAGATTGATGTCGGCCACAGTCTTGGAGAGCCGTGCGGTCTTGACCGAGGACGTGGTGGAGAATCCGTTAAACAGGTTCTGGGTAACGGTTACATCCAGGGTGTTTTTGGTCCGCCGCCAGACCTTGTCCCGCTGGGCGTCTCCGCGGGTGGCGGGACTGCTGATGTATTCGGGGCCGGCGTCGGCGGTGATGTTGAGGGTCGGCCAGTAGTCGGCGCTGGCCGTGTCGATGCTTTTGCGCGACGACGACACCGACTTCTTCGCACCGGTGATTTGCGGGTGGCTCCTCAGGAGTTCGTCCAGCTCCTGGCGCAGCATGGCGTCGGCGCGTGCGATCGTTGCCCCGGCGCCCGCGAACAGGACAACCGTCAGTAATCGAATCAAGACCTTGGACGGGCTCACACGCACAGATTTTCAGCCATCAGCGATTTGTTCGCAGTCTATATGTGCGCGACTCCGCGGGTCAAACATAGATCTTGTGTTACCCCCTATATGTAGGGGCAATGTTTCCGGGACTCCCCTGGGTATGGTGGTGGGGGGGCGGGAAAGATGAGTCTTTGCAATGGATTGAATCAGGAGGGGTCGCCGTCCGGGCCGAAGCCCCCGCCGCCTGGGGTTTCGATGACGAAAACGTCGCCGGGGGCCATCTTAACCTCGGCAGTGCCGGAAAGCTCCGATTCGCGACCGTCGGCCCTGATGACACGATTCCGGCCCGGCAGGCCGTCCTTTCCGCCGTCCAAGCCGTGCGGAGCCGTGGTGCGGCGGCTGGACAGGATCGCCGCGGTCATGGGTTCCAGAAACCGGATGCGCCGCAGGGCACCGTTCCCGCCGGTGTGCCGCCCGGCGCCGCCGGATCCGTGGCGGATGGCGAAGGACTCCAGACGGACCGGGAAGCGCCACTCCAGGACCTCCGGATCGGTGAGCCGCGAGTTGGTCATGTGGCTGTGCACGGCATCTGTGCCGTCGAAGCCGGGCCCGGCCCCCGATCCGCCGCAGATGGTCTCGTAATACTGATAGGTCGCATTGCCGAAGGTGAAGTTGTTCATGGTCCCCTGGGAGGCGGCGAGGACGCCAAGCGCCCCCAGGAGCGCATCCACCACCGCTTGCGAGGTCTCTACGTTGCCGGCCACCACCGCGGCCGGCGGTCGGGGGTTGAGAAGGGATCCCTTTGGGGCCACGATTTCTATCGGCTTCAGGCAGCCGGCGTTAAGGGGAATGTCGTCATCGACCAGGGTGCGAAAGACGTAAAGCACGGCAGCCCGGCAGACGGCGAAGGGAGCATTGAAATTGCCGCCGCCCTGGGGGCTGGTTCCGGTAAAGTCGACAGTGGCCGTGCGGGTGGCCGGGTCAACGGAAACCGCGACCCTTATCTCGGCGCCGTCGTCCATCGCCAGCGAGAAGGTGCCGCCCTTCAAGCCGCCCAGAACCCGGCGCACGCTTTCGGCGGCATTGTCCTGGACGTGCCCCATGTATGCCCGCACCACGTCGAGCCCGAAATGCAGGACAATCTTTATCAGTTCCCGGACCCCGGTTTCATTGGCTGCGATCTGAGCGCGGATATCGGCCACGTTCTGGTCTGGGTTGCGGGCCGGCCAGGGACCGGAGGCCAAGATGTCACGGAACGCCTGTTCGCGGAAAGTGCCGCGTTCGACCAGCAGAACGTCGTCGATCAACACACCTTCCTCCTCCACCGTCCGGGACGCCGGCGGCATGGAGCCCGGCGTGATGCCGCCGATGTCGGCGTGGTGCCCACGGGATGCAACCAGGAACAGCAATTCCGTTCCCGTCGCGTCGAACACCGGGGTCACCACGGTGACGTCCGGCAGGTGGGTGCCACCGTTGTAGGGGGCGTTCAAGACCACGACGTCACCCGGGTTCAAGGAATCGCAGCGTGAAGCCAAAACGGTCTGCACGCTTTCGCCCATGGATCCCAGGTGTACCGGCACGTGGGGCGCGTTGGCGACCAGGTTGCCGCCCGCGTCGAAGACGGCGCAGGAGAAATCCAGACGCTCCTTGATGTTGACCGAATAGGCCGTGTTGGCCAGCGTCGCCCCCATTTGTTCAGCGATGGACATGAAGAGGTTGTTGAAGATTTCCAGCATCACCGGGTCGGCCGCGGTGCCGACCGCGAACCTTTCTGGCCGCGGGCGGCTGCGGGTGAGGACTAGATGACGGAGCGTGGTCACCTCAGCCTGCCAGCCGTCGTCGATAACGGTGGTGGCATTGGTTTCCGTGACTGTTGCCGGGCCTTCGATCAGGTGTCCGGGTGCGAGGTGCTCACGTTCGAAGACCGGGGCCTGAACGTTGCGGCCGCCGGAGCGCATGGTGATACGGCAGGCGGGGGCCGGCGGTTCCTGTCCAGTTTCGGGAGCTTCCATCTCCGCGAAATCTCCACCACCGCCCACGGCCTCGACCGAGACCGCTTCCACCACATGGTGGCGCCCTTCCATGACGAAACCGAAGCGCTGCCGGTGCGCGGCCTCGAAGGTTCCACGGATGGCCTCGGCATCGTCGGTGAAATCCACCGCCAGGGCGGTGTCTGTGCCTTCGTATCGGACATGGACCTTCCGCAATGTGGCGACGGCATCGTCAGCTACCTCCTGGGCCCGAACCTCGGCCACGGCTTCGGTCGCCAGCGCCTCCAGCTTGGGCGCCAGGCGCGAGGGCGCCTGTTCGTCGAGGGGAATCTCGGCGCTGGCTTCGCGCAGGCTCCGCACTGCCGCCAGCCCCATGCCGTAGGCCGACAGCACTCCGGCCAGTGGATGGATCAGCACCCGTTCCATGCCCAGCGCGTCGGCCACCAGGCAGGCGTGTTGCCCTCCGGCACCACCGAAGCAGTTGAGGGTGTATTCGGTGACGTCGTAACCGCGCTCGACGGAGATCTTCTTGATGGCGGCGGCCATGTTCTCGACGGCGATGGAGAGGAAACCCTCGGCCACCTCTTCCGGTGTGCGGTCGTCCCCGGTGGCGGCGTGGATCTCGCGGGCGAGGGCGGCAAAGAGCAGCTGGGCGGCCTTTTCGTCCAGCGGTTGGTCGGCGTCCGGCCCGAAGACGCGGGGGAAGAAGTCGGGCTGGATGCGCCCGAGTATGACGTTGCAGTCGGTGACCGTCAGCGGGCCGCCGCGCCGGTAACAGGCCGGACCCGGGTCGGCGCCTGCCGAATTCGGGCCGACCCGGTAGCGCGTGCCGTCGAAATGCAGCACCGATCCGCCGCCGGCCGCCACCGTATGGATCAACATCATCGGCGCGCGCATGCGCACGCCCGCCACTTCGGTCTCGAAGACCCTCTCGAAGGTCCCGTCGTAATGGGCAACGTCGGTCGAAGTGCCGCCCATGTCGAACCCGATCACCTTGGCGGATCCTGCCAATTCCGCGGTACGCGCCATGCCCACCACACCGCCCGCCGGACCCGACAGGATGGCATCCTTGCCCTGGAAGAGCCGTGCATCGGTGAGTCCGCCGTTGGACTGCATGAACATGAGCCGGGTGCCCCTAAGCTCCACGTCCATCCGTGCCACATAGCGCCGGAGGATGGGGGTGAGGTAGGCGTCGACTACCGTGGTGTCGCCGCGCGAGACCAGTTTAATCAGTGGGCTCACTTCGTGGCTTGTCGAAATCTGGGGAAACCCTATCTCGCGTGCCAGGGCCGCGATGGCTTTTTCGTGTTCGGGGTAGCGGTAGCCGTGCAGCAGCACGACCGCCACCGAGCGTATGCCGGCCGCGTAGGCGTCCTCCAGCGCACGTCGTGCCGCATGGATATCCGGCGGGTCCACCACGGTGCCGTCGGCGGCCATGCGCTCGTCGACCTCACTGACCCGTTCATAGAGCATCTCCGGCAGGCGGATGTGGAGGTCGAACAGCCGCGGCCGGTTCTGGTACCCAATCCGCAGCGCGTCGGCGAAGCCCCGGGTGATCAGCAGCATCGTGCGGTCGCCCTTGCGTTCCAGAAGCGCATTGGTCGCCACCGTGGTGCCCATTTTGACCGACTGGATCAGGTGGCCGGGGATGGGCCTATCCGTCGCGACGCCCAGCAGGTCGCGAATTCCCTGAAGGGCTGAATCCGGGTACTGCTCGGGGTTCTCGGACAAAAGCTTGCGAGCCAGCAGCGTCCCGTCGGGCCGCCTTCCCACCACGTCGGTGAAGGTGCCGCCTCGGTCGATCCAAAACTGCCAGCGTCCGTCTTCGGTGCCCATGAGAGGTAGTTATAGAGGAAAGAGGGGATGGCGTGCCAGATCGGTTCGAAGTCGTCCGCGCCATGGAGATGCGCCCGGCGGTGACCAACCTCTGCGCAGTCCCTACTGGTGCCGGCCCCTGGAAACGCGGGGGGTGTTCTTGCCGGAGGTCTGTTAGAGTGGACGGATAGGGATTCGGGAGCAGAGCCTTCATGGAGCACATCGGCAAGTACATCGTCATCAAGGAACTGACCTCTACGGGGTTTTCTAGAATCGTACTCTGCCGCGATCCGGACCTCGAGGTTAACGTTGCCGTTAAGGTGTTTGAGCTTAAGGGGGGCACCGCGGAGAAGAAGGCGGAATACGGACCGACTGTCTGGATGGCCCGCTTTGTCGAGGAGGCACGCCTGCTGGCGCGTCTCGATCATCCGCGTATCGTTTCGGTGCGCGACTTGTCGACGACCGAAGACGGCGAGCCGTTTTTCGTCATGCCGTTCATCGAGGCCAGCTTGGTCTACGAGATCGGCAAGGACGAAACCGATGAGGCCAAGATCGCCAAGCTGGACAAACAGTGGCGCCCACGGCCGCTGGGGCTGGAGCGGACCATCCATGTCTTGCGCCAGGTGCTCGATGGGCTCGCATACCTGCATCGCCGGCGGCTGGTCCATCGTGACGTCAAGCCGGGGAACGTGCTCTTGACCGAGAAAGGCGGCGGCGACGTCAAGCTCTGCGACTTCGGCATGGTCAAGTTTCCCGACTGGTCGCTATCGCGCTCCGGCGTCTGGATCGGCACGCTCGACTACATCTCGCCGGAACAGCGCCGCAGCGCACGCGAAGTGGATTCCCGGGCCGACGTCTATTCGTCGGCCGCGCTGGCCTACCGAATGTTGACCGGCAGCCTGCCCGAAGGGGCCTTCCCACGACCGCACGAAACGGTTCCCAAGGTGCCCGCAGCCGTGTCCGAATTGATCATGCGCGGGTTGGCGCGGGACAAGGAGCACCGGCCCCGCGATGCGGGGGAAATGCTGATGCTTCTGGACAGGGCACTGGAAGGCAACGGGGGTCTCGGGCTGGAGCCGATGCCCCATGATGCCGAGTTCGGCCGCAAGCGGAGCCGCGCGAAGGCAAAAAAGAAGGTCGTGGTCTCTTTGAAACCTGTCCGGGCAGAGAGAACGGTGGTTGCCAAGCCGGCTCCCGCCCCGACTCCGGATTCGGGCAAAGGCAAGGGGAACGGCGGAGATGCCGACGGTCCCGGTAACTTGGCCGAGGACTCCCCGGACCTGCCCTCGGCGGCGATCCGGGGCGGCGCCGTTGTTAGGCGCCAGAAAACCTAGAGGACGATTCACGCGAGAACTCGGCGCCACGAAGTGGCTTCGATCTCTCGCGATCCGCTCTAGGGCGCCATGGCCAGCATGGCAAGGTAGAGCTTGCGCGCGGCCGAGGGATCGATGCCGGCGGCGCGGACGCCCGCGGCCAGCATATCGGCGGTGGGCTCGGTAGGAACGATGGCCAGCCCATGGTCGCCGAGATCCTTAAGAACGCTGAAGGATTCCTCGAACTCCTGACTTCCATCGGGGGGTATACAGCTGGCACTCATGATAGGCCTCCATCGAAAATTTCTGTTTGATGTTTTGAGGCTGAAAAGGCCGGGCCATTAGGAGTTGACAAACGGCTTCTGGAATTACGACTCCTAAACCAACAGACTACGCCACTATTTGGTCGAGATTGTGACGCTGTTGCTCCGATTCCTCACGATCAGCGAGGCCGAGCTGCGGAAATCCGCCTCGCAGAATGCGAATCCGGCGGTGTTCAAGTCCCATTCCCACCCTATTCCCGGCCGTCCCTTTCGGATAGGCTCAGACGGTCGAAAACAGGGGGTGCCATGAGCGGACTCTACAGCTTGGCCTGGCCGGTGCTGAGGATGATCGATCCCGAGACGGCGCATGGTCTCGCCGTCCGGGCACTGAAGGCCGGCGTAGTGCCGACGCCTGCTTCCTTTGAGGACCCGGCGCTTGCGTTCTCGCTCTGGGGGCTCGACTTTCCCAACCCGGTTGGACTGGCAGCCGGTTTCGACAAGAATGCCGAGGTGGTGGCACCCCTGCTGTCCCAGGGCTTCGGTGCGGTGGAAGTGGGCAGCATAACGCCGCGTCCCCAGCCCGGAAATCCGCGTCCACGACTATTTCGGCTGGTCGCCGACAAGGCTGTGATCAACCGCATGGGTTTCAACAACGAAGGTCGTGAAGCCGTGGCGCGGCGCTTGACCGGACCGCAGGCCGGAATTGTCGGCGTGAACCTCGGCAAGAACAAGGAGACCGAGGACGCTGCCGCCGATTATGTATTGGGCGTCGAGATGCTGGGGCCGTTGGCCGACTACCTGGTGGTCAACGTGTCTTCGCCCAACACCCCGGGGCTGCGTGTCCTTCAGGGACGCGACCAGCTTCTGGCCTTGCTGGAGCGTGTGCTCGCTGCGCGCGACGCACTGGGGGAGCGCCGGCCGCCGCTGCTGCTGAAGATCGCCCCCGACCTCACCGAAGAGGACAAGTGCGACATCGCCGCGGTGGCGCTGAAGGTGGGCCTCGACGGCCTGATCGCCACCAACACCACCATTGAACGGCCAGGGACCCTGACCGGAAAAAGCAAGGGGGAAACCGGCGGCTTGTCAGGCCAGCCGCTCTTCGAGGCGTCGACCAGGGTGGTGTCGGAAATGTACGCGCTGACCGAAGGCAGGTTGCCGCTCATCGGTGTGGGCGGCATTGGGTCCGGTCGTGACGCCTACGTCAAGATTCGTGCCGGGGCGTCTTTGGTGCAGCTCTATTCGGCCCTGGTTTATGAAGGACCGGGCCTGGTCAACCGCATCAAGCGCGAACTGGCAGCCCTGCTGAAAGCGGACGGTTTCGCAAACGTCACGGAGGCGGTCGGCGCGGATCATAGGTAACAGAGGCCGCATCCGGGTGGAAAGTGATCCGAGCACAGGCAGCAGATTCTTCTTCGAACCACCCCTAGTGGAATCACCGTATCATCAAGGCAGGAACTGTTCCTTGATGATCCGTTCCTCAAGATTGTGCTCAGGGTCAAAAAGCAATGTCGGCCCTAGGGTCGAGTCCTCACACACGTTGACGCGGATCACGTCTCGGACTTCCACGTGATCGGCCACGGCGCTGACCGGGCGCTCCTCCGGATCGATGATCTCGAAGGTGACGGTAACGTCGTGGGGCAGCAGGGCGCCGCGCCAGCGCCGGGGCCTAAAGGCGCTGATGGGGGTCAGAGCCACGAGATCGGCGCCCAGCGGCAGGATGGTTCCGTAAACCGCGTTGTTGTAAGCCGTGCTGCCGGCCGGTGTCGCCACCAGGGCGCCGTCGCAGATGAGTTTCGGCATGCGCTCCACCCCGTCGACCAGAATGCGCACTTTGGCGGCCAGTCGGGTTTCGCGCAGCAGGGAGACTTCGTTGATGGCCAGAGCCTTGACGGTTTCCCCCGTGATCGTCTCAGCGCTCATGCGTAGCGGCCTGAGGTCGATGGGTTCGGAATCGGACAAACGTTGGAGCAGGTCGTCCTCGGCATACTCGTTCAACAGGAAACCAACCAACCCCCGGTTCATGCCATAGATGGGGACGCCCCGTTCCATGAACAGGTGGAGGGTCCGCAGCATGAAACCGTCACCGCCGAGCGCGATGACGATGTCAGCCTCATTCGGATCTACATGCTCGTACCTGGCCTTGAGAGCCGCTTCCGCCGCCTTGGCTTCGGCCTGGCGCGCAGCGACGAAGGCGATGGTGTTGAATTGCATGGTCCCCTCTCTTGCCCTGTCCGCAGTATAGCGTGGGGACAGGGCCATCGCACTCGAAGAAAAAAGCATTTTCAGCAGATACTTGCTCTATAAGGGAAGTTCCGCTACATACTGGCCGGTATGAGAGGTGCAGGCGACCCTAAGAAGACGCGCGAGGCCATCCTTCAGGCGGCCTATGAGCGCGTGCGGCTGAACGGCTTTCAGGCGACGGGGTTGTCCGACATTCTGTCGGCAACCGGTTTGACCAAGGGCGCCTTCTACCACCATTTTCCGAGCAAGCTGGTCCTGGGGTACGCCCTTGTCGAGGGGCCGGTGCGGGGTTATCTGGAGTCCCAATGGCTTTTGCCGCTGGAGGGCGAAGACGACCCCATAGAGGCCCTGGCGCGTATCATCCGGGATCGGCTCGCCGACGGAATGCCCGAGACCGTTCATCTCGGCTGCCCGTTGACCAACCTGATGGCCGAGATGCCGGCCGTCGACGAGGGCTTCCGCGAGCGCCTGGAGGAACTCTACCGTCTGTGGCGCAAGGGGTTGGCGCGGGCGTTGCGTCACGGCCAGCAGCGCGGCACGGTGAAGAGCGGCGTCGATACCGACGAAGCCGCGGCCTTCGTCATCTCCGGCCTGCAAGGCGCCATGATCCATACCAAGACGGCCCGGAACATCCAGGCTTTCCGCGATTGCATGGGGGGCTTGGCGACCTACCTTACGTCTCTGCGCCAATAAGCCGGGTCCTCCTCGACAACATCAATCGTTGCACTTGAGATGTGAATTCAGCTCCCAATAGCTGGATATCGTGCCGCAATCCGGTCTGAAAGAGGCATGACCGCGCGTTGAGATTACGTCAAAAGTTTGCCCAATCCGGTTTTTTCGGGGTAAGTTTTGCGGCCCCGCAGGTGAAGGGGTTTCCAACGGCGGCCTCGAAATGTTCGAGGCGGATCAGGGCCAGACCCGCCGTTCCGGCCGATGAGCGCATTTCGCCCGCCTCCGTGTCTCCGGCCATGACCGGCGTTCCCGCTTCCGGCGCTTCGCCGTCGAGATCGACCGGCATCAGGCGCTTCTTGATCAGCGCGCGGTGCTTGGTGCGCGATGTCAGTTCCTGGCCCATGTAGCAGCCCTTGTCGAAACTGACACCGTTCAGTTCCTCGAACCCGTTCTCCAGCAGGATCGATTTTTCGACCACGAGATCGCGGCTGCCGTCGGGGAGGCCCAGGTGGGTCCGGTGGGTGTCGTAGGCCGAGAATCCCTCGACCTCGAATCCGGCGCCCTCGATGGACAGGACGGCGCGGTCCACGGGAAGGATCGCGCGCGCCCCCGCCCGGGCCAGGCGGGGATCGACGTAGACGGCGCCGCCAATGAATCCTTTCGCTGCGCCGGCGTCGTCGGCCGCCACCCCCAGGGCCTCGGCCGCACCCTCGCCGAACAGCGCGAAGACGGCCAAATCTCCGGAACGCTCCTCGATGGTGACGTCGGCCCGGAGCTTGTACATGGAGAGCCGTTTCTTGAGGTCGTCCAGGCGTTCGCCCCCTTCGCAGTCGACGAGGATCTCGTTCCCCACCTCGACCATGAAGAAATCATGCAGGTATTTGCCCTGCGGGGTGAGAAAGGCGGCATAGACGGCACGCTCGCCCGAGACGGCTTCGACGTCGTTGGAGACAAGGCCCTGGAGAAAGGAGCGCCGGTCTCCGCCACCCACGGCCAGTACGCCCCTCTGGTCGAGAATCACATAAGACTTACCGCTCATAAAATCCGCTCCCCGTTATCGAATTCGCGGCCATTTTCGTGCCAACCGGCTTCGGTTTCAAGCTGGAAAGCCGGGCTCGGGCCGGCTCCCGCAACCGTTAATGAGAAATTTCTAAATTAGAGTTGACTCATATTAGATTCCTGGTATCTTCCCGTCCCAACAGCATCGGCATTGCTGATGTGTCGGCCACCCCCCCTCCCAATCCTCCTAGGCCGCATATCGGTGTCAATGCCGATGCTGGCGTCCCAACCCTGTGGGCCGCCAACCAGACGACAAGGAAGAGGGGCGGTGGATTATGTGCCACCGCCCCTCGACCTTTTCGGCCTAACGGTCAGGCGTTGGTCTCGCCCTCGACGCCGAGCGCCGCCTGGGCTGCCGCTAGGCGCGCGATGGGTACGCGGAAGGGCGAGCAGGAGACGTAGTCGAGCCCAATATCGTTGCAGAAGTGCACACTTGCCGGGTCGCCGCCGTGCTCGCCGCAGATGCCGAGCTTGATGCCCGCGCGCGCGGAGCGCCCGCGCTCTGCGGCGATCTTGATCAGCTCGCCGACGCCGTCCTGATCCAGGCTGACGAAGGGATCGACCTCAATGACCCCCATTTCCTGGTACTTCATCAGGAAGGCGCCCGCGTCGTCGCGCGACAGGCCATAGGTGGTCTGGGTCAGGTCGTTGGTGCCGAAGCTGAAGAACTGCGCCGTCTCGGCGATTTCTCCGGCGCGCAGTGCTGCGCGTGGCAGTTCGATCATGGTGCCGACCATGTACCCGACCGTCTTGCCCTTCTGCTCCATGACTTCCTTGGCCGTCCGGTTAACCACGTCGGCCATGCGATCGAGTTCGTCCTTGATGCTGACCAGCGGGATCATGATCTCGGGCAGCACGTTGATGCCCTCGGCGGCCACGTCGATTGCGGCCTCGATGATGGCCCGGGCCTGCATCTCGTAGATCTCGGGATAGGTGACGCCCAAGCGGCACCCCCGATGACCCAGCATGGGGTTGAACTCGTGCAGGGCATCGGCCAACTGCTTGATGGTCTGGACATCGGTGCCGGCGGCGTCCGCCACCTCCTTCATCTCGGCCTCGGAGTGGGGGATGAACTCGTGCAGCGGCGGGTCCAAGAGGCGCACCGTTACCGGCAGGCCGTCCATGATCTTGAAAAGATCGAAGAAGTCCTGGCGCTGGTAGGGCAGCAGTTTGTCGAGCGCCTTGCGCCGGCCTTCCTCGTTCTTGGCCAGGATCATCTCGCGCATGTGGATGATACGGTTGGGATCGAAGAACATGTGCTCAGTCCGGCAAAGCCCGATGCCTTCGGCTCCGAAGTCACGTGCAATCTGCGCGTCGGCCGGGGTCTCGGCGTTGGTGCGGACCTTCATGGTGCGGATCTCGTCCACCCACTCCATAAGGATGCCGAAGTCACCGGTCAGTTCGGGCTGGATGGTCGCCACCTTGCCGACCATCACCTCGCCCGTGGAGCCGTTGATGGTGATGACGTCGCCCCCGTTGATCACCGTGTTGCCGGCCCTGAGCGTCTTGGCCGAACAATCAACCTTGAGGTCGCCGGCGCCGGCGACGCAGGGCGTGCCCATGCCGCGTGCCACCACCGCCGCGTGGGACGTCATGCCGCCCCGGGTGGTGAGGATGCCCTGGGCCACGTGCATGCCGCCGATGTCCTCCGGGCTGGTCTCGACACGGACCAGAATCACCTTCTCGCCCCTGTGGGTCCAGTCCTCGGCCTCACCGGCGCTGAACACGGCCCGGCCCGAGGCGGCCCCGGGCGAAGCGGGAAGCCCCTTGCCCATCACCGTTTTCTCGGCCTTGGGGTCGAGACGCGGATGCAGCAGCTGATCGAGCTGGGCCGGATCGACCCGGCGCACGGCCTCCTTCTTTCCGATAAGACCCTCGTTGCACATGTCCACAGCGATCTTGAGCGCAGCACCCGCGGTCCGTTTCCCGGTGCGGGTCTGGAGCATCCAGAGGCGATTCTTTTCGATCGTGAACTCCATGTCCTGCATGTCGGAGTAGTGGGCTTCCAGCTTCCCGCGGATGTCCGCCAGCTCCTTGTAGGCGCCGGGCATGATCTCTTCCATGGACGGCAGGGTTGAGCCCTGGGTCTCCTTCTCGAAGTTAGTTAGGCACTGCGGCGTGCGGATGCCGGCCACCACGTCCTCGCCCTGGGCATTGACCAGGTATTCGCCGTAGAAGTGGTTGTCGCCCGTCGACGGGTTGCGCGAGAAGCAGACGCCGGTGGCGCAGTCCTTGCCCATATTGCCGAACACCATGGACTGCACGTTGACCGCCGTGCCCCAGGCGACCGGGATTCTGTGCAGCTTGCGATACGTGATGGCGCGCTGGTTCATCCAGCTGCCGAAGACGGCACCTATGGCGCCCCAGAGCTGTTCTCGCGGGTCAAGCGGGAAGGGCTTGCCGAGCAAGTTGTCGACCCTCGCCTTGTAGGCCTGGACCATGTCCAGCCAGTCCTCGGCCGTCATCTCGGTGTCCAGGCGGTAGCCCTTCTCCTCCTTGCGCGCTTCCAGGATATCCTCGAAATTATGGTGGTCGAGACCCAGAACCACGTTGGAGTACATAGTGATAAAACGGCGGTAGCTGTCGTAGGAGAACCGCTTGTCGCCAGATTTGGCGATCAGGCCCTGCACCGTTTCATCGTTGAGCCCGAGGTTGAGGACCGTGTCCATCATGCCGGGCATGGACGCCCGGGCGCCGGAACGGACTGAAACCAGAAGCGGGTCATTCACGTCGCCGAACTTCTTGCCAAGGATCTCCTCCATATTGGCCATGCTGGCGTCAACCTGCTCCTGCAGGTCGGAGGGATAGGCGCGGTCGTTGTCGTAGTAGTGGGTGCAGACCTCGGTGGTGATGGTGAAGCCGGGCGGAACCGGAAGGTCTATACCCGCCATCTCGGCCAGGTTTGCACCTTTGCCGCCCAAGAGGTTCTTCATGTCGGTGCGGCCTTCGGCGCCGCCGTTACCGAACCGATATACCCATTTCGTCATCTCATCATCCCCCTTCGATCCGGGAAAAGTCCGCGACCCCCGAAAGGGCCGTACGAATACCAGAAAGCAACCGCAGGCGGTTGACACGCAACACCGTGTCTTCCGTGTTGACGGTTACGTGGTCAAAAAAGGCGTCCACCGGCCCCCTGAGTTGGGCGAGCCCGGCCATGGCGTCTGCAAAACGCTCTTCCTCCACGGCTTGCGCACACCTGGGTCCAGACTCCGAGAGCGTGGCGAACACTGTTTTCTCCTCCTCCTGGACAAGCTTGGCTCCATCGGCCTTTTCAGCGTAGCTCGTCCCGTCCTTCTTTTCTTCGATCTTCAAAATATTTGCGGCACGGCGATAGGCAACCAGAAGGTTGGCCCCGTCGTCCGTTTCCAGGAATTGGGCCAGCGCATCGACCCGGGCCAGCAGCCTTACCAGATCGTCGTCGCGGTCGGCGGCGAAGACGGCGGCAATCAGGTCGTGGCGCACGCCCTTTTCCTTCAGGTGCACCTTGAGCCGGTCGGCGAAGAAGTCGAGCAGGTCCGAGGAGACCCGATCGGCGCCGGCACCGTCCGTTCCGTCGTAAAGCGCATGGGCTGCACGGAAGGCCTTGTCCAGCCGCAGCCGGAGTCCGTTCTCGATCACCAGTCGGATGACCCCCAGCGCCGCGCGCCGGAGGGCGAAGGGGTCCTTGGACCCGGTCGGCTTCTCGTCGATGATCCAGAACCCGACCAAGGCGTCGATCTTATCGGCCAGCGCTACCGCGATGCTGACCGGCCTGGAGGGGCAGCTGTCCGACGGGCCCAGGGGCGAGTAGTGGTCGGCGATCGCCTCGGCGACGTCGGTGTGCTCCTGGTCGTTTAAGGCGTAATAACGGCCCATGATGCCCTGGAGCTCGGGAAACTCGCAGACCATCCCCGATGCTAAATCTGCCTTGGCCAACCCGCCGGCGCGCACCGCTAATTTCCGGTCCGCTCCGTTGATGTAGTGGCAGAGCCGTCCGGCCAGTTCGGCCACCCGTGCGGTCTTGTCGGCCATGCTTCCCAGCTTGGCGTGGAAGACGGTGTCGGCCAGCGTCGGCAGGCGGGTCTCAAGGCGGTTCTTGCGGTCTTGGTCCCAGAAGAACTTGGCGTCCGACAGGCGGGCGCGCAGCACGCGTTCGTTGCCGGCGACAATGGCGCGGTTGGCGTCCACGGCCTCGGTGTTGCCGATGACGACGAAGTGCGGGGCCAAGTTGCCTCCTTGGTCGACGACCGAGAAATATTTCTGGTGCGCGCGCATGGCGGTGGTCAGAACCTCGGGTGGCACGTCCATGAAGCCGACGTCGATCTGACCCAGAAGCGGCACCGGCCATTCGACAAGGCCGGTGACTTCGTTGAGCAGGCCTTCGTCGGATTTAAGTTCCAAAGCCAGTTCGCTCGCCAGATGTTCAGCGCGGTCCTTGATAAGGGCCTTGCGCTCGTCCTGGTCCAGCATGACCTTGGCCGCCTTGAGCTTGGCCGCGTAATCGTCGAAGTCTACGATCGCGATGGCCCCGGGCGCCAGGAAGCGGTGGCCGACGGTGCTGTTACCCGAGCGGACGGGACCGTAGCCGAACTCGACCACCTTGTCGTCGAACAGGCATAGAAGGCCGTGCAGCGGGCGAACCCAACGCACCCCGTGGTCGGCCCATCGCATGGACTTTGGCCAGGACAGCGCCGCCATGGCGGTCTCCAGTATCCCCGGCAGCACCTCCGCCGTCGGCCGGCCCTTTTTCTCGATGACGGCGAAGAAGAAAGTGCCCTTGGGCATCTCGCGTTCCTCGACCGCAGCACCCTCGGGCAGCGAGCCGCGGAACCCGGCCAGGGCTTGTTCGGGGGCGTCCGTCTTGGGGCCCTTGCGTTCTTCGACGACGTCGGGCTGGGCGGTCGGAAGACCGTCAACGACAAGCGTGAGACGGCGTGGCGTGACGAAGGAGCGGGCGGTCGAGAACTCCAGCCCCGCCTTCTTCAGGCCATTGCTTGTCAGGCGTTCCAGGTCGGCCCGCGCCTTGGCCTGCATGCGGGCCGGGATTTCCTCGGACAGGATTTCGAGAAGAAGCTCCGCCATCGCCTAGACCTCTTGCCCCCGGCTTCTGAGCCAAGCCTCGCAACAGCCCTTGGCCAGCGTCCGCACGCGGGAGATATAGGCGGCGCGCTCCGTCACCGAGATGACGCCCCGCGCGTCCAGCAGGTTGAAGCGATGGCTCGCCTTGACGCACTGATCATAGGCGGGCAGCGTCAGGTTGGCGTCGAGGAGCGCCTGGCATTCCGTCTCCGCGTCCTCGAAGTGGCGGAACAGGACGTCGGTGTTGGCGAATTCGAAATTGTAGGCCGAATGCTCGCGTTCGTTCTGCAGGAAAACGTCGCCGTAGGTAATGCCGGCCCCGTTCCAATCGAGATCGTAGATGTTCTCAACCCCCTGGATGTACATGGCCAGCCGTTCCAGGCCGTAGGTGAGTTCGACGCAGACCGGATCGCACTCGATGCCGCCGACCTGCTGGAAGTAGGTGAATTGGGTGACTTCCATGCCGTCGCACCAGACTTCCCATCCGAGGCCCCAGGCGCCGAGCGTCGGGCTCTCCCAGTCGTCCTCGACGAAGCGGATGTCGTGCAGCAAGGGGTCTATCCCCAAGTGATAGAGGCTTTCCAGATAGAGCCCCTGCGGGTCCGGCGGCGAGGGCTTCAAGATCACCTGGAACTGGTAGTAGTGTTGCAGGCGGTTGGGGTTCTCGCCGTAGCGTCCGTCGGTGGGACGGCGCGACGGCTGGACGTAGGCCGCGTTCCAGGGCTCCGGTCCCAGGGCGCGCAGCGTGGTCGCGGGATGGAAGGTGCCTGCTCCCACCTCCATGTCGTAGGGCTGCAGCACGACACAGCCGTGCCCTGCCCAGAAAGACTGCAGGTCGAGAATGAGAGATTGGAAGCTGGGCTTGCTTTTTGTCTCGACGCCCATGGCCTCCACCCCTGTTGAATTGTCTCTTTATTTATTGTGCCGCAGCAGAAGGCCCAAAAAAGATACCGGCCCCTTAGGGGGCCGTCAAGCAAAGGTCAGCCTGGATTTTGCGCCGCTGTGGATAACTCCCTGGAGGACATCTCATTCCGGGTATGGGCAGTCGTCGCGTCCGCAGTTCTTTGCTCTCCCGGCCACCACGAAGGAGCTGCAGGCGGCGCAGGCCACCATGTCCTCGGCTTCCGGAGTCGCGGACTCGGCTGCGGTGCGCTTGGCCGCGCCGCCGCCGGAGTTCTGGCGGACGAACTTGCGGTTCTCCGCCTGGACTTCCTGGTAACGGGCGAACCATTTGAAGCCGTACCAGACGATGGCGATGGCGGCAGCGGTGAACAGAAGCTTGGTGAGCGAAAACCCGAACATGGGCGGCACATTAGAACCCGAACCGGTTCCAGTAAAGCCGTTCCTCTAGAGCCGCCACGACCTCGCCCGGCCTCTAGAGCCGCCACGACCTCGCCCGGCCAGTCCGGCGCTTCGGCTTCGTCTCGCTCATAATAATGCAGAGTGTAGGCCGGATCGGTTCAGAGGTTAAGGGCCTCTCCGCGCAGCAGGACGGCGTCCGCTTCCTCCGTATAACTGCCGCCCGTCTCGTGCAGGACCAGCCCGGCTGCCAGGGTCGGCGGCGTCGCAATGCCTTTGCGTCCTTGCACGAGGACCCGTTTCGCTGCCCGCCCCGCCACCGGCCAGAGGGGGAAGATCACGATCTCCCCCAGCCGCCCTTGCATGGCGGCCAGGAGCGAATCCAGGCGGTCGGCACGGTGGACGAGCGTCACGCCACCCTTCGGCCGCACGAACTTGATGGCGGCGCCGATCCAGTCCTCCAGCCCCGCTGCCCCTTCCACATGGGCGGCGGCCTTGGTGTCCTCGGGCGGCGGGTGGCCGTGGTCGGCGCTCTGGAAGGGCGGATTGGCCATGACGTGATCGAAAGATCCCGGAACCAGCTCGCGGGGGGGGGCCAACAGGTCGCCCCTCAGCACCTCGACCCGACCGGCCAGACCGTTTTCTTGGGCGCTCATGATGGCCAATCGCGCCGCTTCGGCCTGCAGTTCCA
This sequence comes from Rhodospirillales bacterium, assembly GCA_003354135.1. Lineage (GTDB taxonomy): Bacteria > Pseudomonadota > Alphaproteobacteria > Rhodospirillales > GLO-3 > GLO-3. The sequence goes on along the minus strand of PIVK01000038.1, from coordinate 3,081 downwards.
ACCCCGTGACGCTCGCCCCGCTGACGCGGGCCGCGAGGCAGAGGGCGGCGGCGCCGGTTCCGGTGCCCAGGTCGAGGACCCGCTGGCCGTCCCGCGCCGGAACGGCGGCGGCCAGCAGCACCGGATCGATGGCGGCGCGATATCCGTCCTTGGGCTGGAACAAGGTGACGCGGCCGTCGAGCAGGGTGTCGCGGGTGATGGGATCGTTGGTTGTGGTGAGTTTTTCCAAGGCAACCTCTTCACCGGACTTGACCAGGGTCATCGGCGGTTTATATGCTTCGGAGTTCAATAACATACTTAGAGACCCAGGGGAGTCATCCAAGTGGGCGTTGTCGTCAGCCTGGACAAGGAACGGGAGCACAAACCATCGCTGGAGGCGTTGACGTTTCTCGTCGCCGACGACCTGAAGCGCGTCAACGAAGTGATCCTGTCGCGGATGGACAGCCCGGTGCCGCTGATCCCCCAATTGGCGGGGCATGTGGTGGTGGCGGGCGGCAAGCGGCTCCGGCCCGTGCTGACCCTGGCTTCGGCCAAGCTGTGCGGCTATGAAGGCGAGCGCCACATCAATCTCGCCGCCTGCGTAGAGTTCATCCACACGGCGACTCTGCTCCACGACGACGTGGTCGACGAAAGCGACCTGCGCCGCGGCTTGGCCTCCGCCAACGCGGTTTGGGGCAACAAGGCCAGCGTGCTGGTGGGCGACTTCCTGTTCAGCCGCGCCTTCCAGGTCATGGTCGAGGACGGCTCGCTCAAGGTCTTGGATATCCTATCCACCACCTCCGCCATCATTGCCGAGGGCGAGGTCATGCAGCTGATGACCGCCAATGACACCACAACCAGCGAGACGGCATATCTTGAGGTCGTCAAGGGCAAGACGGCGGCCCTGTTCGCCGCGGCGTGTCACGTCGGTGCCGTGGTGGCCGAGCGCCCCAGCGTCGAGGAGGAGGCGTTGGAGACCTACGGACTCAACCTCGGCATCGCCTTCCAGCTCATCGACGACGTGCTCGACTTCTCGGCCAAGCAGGCGGAATTGGGCAAGGCCGTCGGCGACGACTTCCGCGAGGGCAAGATTACGCTGCCGGTCATCCTGGCCTTCCGCCGCGGCGATGACGACGAGCGCGTCTTCTGGAAGCGCACCGTGGAAGAGCTGGAGCAAGAAGAGGGCGACCTGGAAAAGGCCCTTGAGCTGATGGAGCGCCACAACGCGCTTAGCGACACGGTGGACCGCGCCCGCCATTACGGCGCCATCGCCCGGGATGCGCTCGGCATCTTCGCCGACGGGCCGGAGAAGCGGGCGCTGATGGGTTTGATCGATTTCTGCATCGAGCGCGCCTACTGATACCAAGGTGCGGTGATAATGCCCCATAGAGATCGCTTATACAGCCCGTCGGGTAGGAGGAAAGACGCAGGCGATGCGGCGCATTGTCAAGGCTTCCCGACGCACTCCGACGGGCTGTATAAGCGACCGGAACGGCGGCTTCCCCTGACTTTTGGACCGCGTCGCACGCATCTCCCGATGCCTCACATCGCTTCGATGCGCGCTCCCAGCCAAAAATCAGGGGAAGCCGTCTCTATGAGTCCTTATCACCGCACCTTGGTATGACCCTTCCCTCCGACACCGGGCCGATGCGGTTGCGAGGCTTGCCCTCGCGAGGCCCCGGCGCTATATAACGGGCCTTCCCACGACCGGAGTGTAGCTCAGCCTGGTAGAGCACTGTCTTCGGGAGGCAGGGGCCGGAGGTTCGAATCCTCTCACTCCGACCAACGAAAAGGCGAAGGGCTCAGCCGGTGACGGCTGGGCCCTTCGTTCGTTTTGGCTAAGGAACGCCATCTTTTCGCAGGCACAAAAATTAAAGAGCCCCACCCGCGCAGATGAGGCCTCTTCAAGTATTGCGGCGGCGGCGGATAAAGGAAGACCGGAAAGCCGATAAGCGGAAACAATCGCGCCGACCAAAGCAAAAACCCCCGGCATGAACCCGAACCGGGGGTTTCGTCACTTCGGACCTATCCCCAGGGGACGGTCACACGAGGGGGCAAGTTGGCCGACGACACCCTCGTGCGTAACTGCCCAGGTTGCCGGATGTGGCTTGAGTTGAGAGGGCAGGTTTTGTAGATCTAGGGCGTGGGCGTCCCTGGTTTTGATTGACAAGAGGAGGGAATGGGTTTTCAAGTATTCGATGGATCGTGAAGCCCTTGTCCTTCAGTCGAAAGACGAACTGATCAATTTGCTGTTGGCCCTTGAGGCGCGGATTCCCGAACTTGAACTGAACAGAACCAACAGCGGCAAACCCCGACCAAACAAGCCCAAGCCGACGTCTGAGGAGTTACGAGAATTCTTTAATGGGCATGTTCTAACGAACAAAGAAGATTGGCGGCAAAATCCCTATGATGAGTTTCGGGCTATAAATACCGTAGGTCAGGCCAATAATATGGCAGAACGGTTAGCTCTTTATTATGAAAAAAAGCCAAGAGAGTACCGGGAGGATTTAACAGCCAACGAATGTTCTGATTTTGGGTTAGTGTGGGATATTGCAGACAGCATAAAACATGTCAGTTTGGATAGAGACTGGCGAAGAGTTAGTAGAGCTGATCAAACGGCTTTTAATTTGCTTCTTATGGATGATTGGAAAGACTTTGATGCAGTCGCCGACGTTGATAACCACGGAGCCATCATGGTCACTGATGATGATGGTCTTGTACACGATGTGGCGGAATTAATGGAAAATGTAATAGAGATGTTTAAGAGGATTCTTGAAAAAATGTAACTGCCCAGGCGCCTTAACCCATTGGGAAAACAGCAGATTCAGTCCGGAAAAAGCCTGAAACCGCCCTCTGGCGGCTGCACTTGGCAGCATTGCGCAAAATCCCTTAATTTCGATCAGTTATCCTTGCCAGAGGCACCTGGGCAGTTACCCTCGTGCACAAATCATCATCCCCCATCCCTCACGGCCCGCAGGGCTTCCAGGTTCTGGGCCACGGTTCGGGTGCTGGGGTGGTCGGGCCCCAGGCTTTCGCGGAGAATCCTCAGCGCGCGTTCCATCAGCGGCTCGGCTTCGGCCAGGCGGTTGGTGGCCTGATAAA
>PIVK01000080.1 GCA_003354135.1 Rhodospirillales bacterium | reverse complement strand
AACGTCTTCCTTCAAAAAACTGAGCATGGCGGTGCAAAATTTATTAAACGTGGCGTGACATCGGTTGTGGGTGACGTTTCTGTGCATCAGCCCCCACAGACGCTCGATGGGGTTCAGGTGGGGACAATAAGCCGGGACGAAATGGAGTTTGATCCGGCGCCCCGGTTGGGCCAGCCATTCCCGGACCAGCTTGGCGTGATGGTAGCGGGCGTTGTCCAAGAACACAAAGCCGGGCTTGGTTCCGTCTTTCTTCGTGATCATGTTCCATCGGTTCCATTATCCCCTACCTTGGTGGAAGGTGTTTACCTTCTAGAGCAATTTGCAGCCGCTTCGCCCACCACTTGAAAGCTTCTTTGGCATCACTCAGTGGATCGATAAGCTTCTTAAAATCTCTCCCGCCTGCTCGTCTATCCAATGCAGCGAACAAAGGTTTATTCGACACCGAGTCGGAACCCACCAATTCCATAGAGGCGCTGCCGACGTTGGTATGCTCCCCGGAAACGACCCTTGATATGAAACTAATACTAAGTCCAATAGGAGTGAATGTACTGGTTCCTGCCAGGATTTGATTGGGACTTTCAACACCTGTCAACCCGATGGAAAGGCGCATAACCCCTGGCCCGGCCTCATTCGCCACCTGAAACTTATTTTTGAGGGCAGAAATCAATTCGAGGCGAAAAAGAAAGACAAGTCGCTGCAGTTCTCTCGGACTAATCCCGTCATATGCTTCTTTGTTGCGCATGGAAACCATAATAGGGTCTATGAGTATCTTATTTTGTATTTGTCGATCAGCTGATTCCAATCTGCCGGAGATTTGATCTCCGGTGACGACCAAACCTTGTCCACGCCCCCTTCTGGACCCGCACGGAACTCCTGGTAACTGGATAGAAAACCGGTAGGTTTGCTGGTACTTGCGCAGGCCGACAAAACCAGGACTGACCCCAGCAAAAAGAGCGTCAGTATTTTCGAAGGATGGGGCATTATTATCTCCTAAAGGGAACTAGATTGGTTTTACTTGATGCCTCAACACCGTCTTTGAACCTTAGTCCTGCTATCACCTTGGTCAAGTAGTCTATTGGCAATGCGCTGGAGCGGCTTGAAGCATCGACGTGTCTGAAAATCAATTTAACGTGACTACGTTGATCCTGATTATCGTGGGGGTTGGTCCCCTGATTAGTCATTCCTCGGTCTCTTCATTTTTTACTCTAAAGAATAAAGCGTAAAGAGTTGGGACGATAATAAGGGTGAGAATGGTCGCAAAGCTTAGTCCCCAGATGATTACTACGGCCAGCGACTCGAAAAACGGGTCCCAAAGCAACGGAACAACGCCCAAAACAGTCGTGAGCACCCCGAGAGTGACGGGGCGTACGCGGCTTACGGCACCGTCGATCACTGCCGACATGCGGGCTTTGCCATCAGAAATCTGACTATCTGTCTCGTCAATCAAAACAATGGCGTTCTTGATCAACATTCCTGTCAGGCTGAGTACGCCGAGGATGGCCATAAACTCCATGGGTGTGCCCGTGACGACCAGTCCAAGCACGACACCAATCAAGGCTAGAGGCACTGTGAGAAAGATGATTAGAGGTTGACGGAACGCGTTAAACAGTAAAATTACGATTACGACCATCGCACCGAAACCAAACGGCATAGTTGAGGCGAGGCCGGCATTGGCGTCGATACTGTTGCCATATTGTCCACGCCACTCAAGAGCGTAGCCAGGCGAGAGCGATATGGCTTCGATCCCTCCCCGAACTACCTCAAATAATTCCCCGCCATTAACGCCAAGAGCAGGATCTGCCTCTGCCATGATGGCAAGCGACCGATTAAAGCGACGCAGTTTCTGGTTCTCGAACACGACATCAAATCGATCCACCACTTGTCCTATAGGGATGTATTTTCCGGAAGAAGAACTGAATATCTGGATATCCCGGATTCGATCAATCTCACTACGATATTTTTCTTCAGGTCGAAAGATGATTTGCCGAAGTTCATTGCCTTCGCGAAATACACCAATTGCCGTGCCGACAAATCGCTCCGCTATTGCCTTAGATATATCGGAACGTGTCAATCCAACACGTTTTGTATTCTGCTCGTTGATGCGGGGTCGAATGACTTTTACCATTTCACCCCAGTTATCTTTCACGTTGATCGCACCGGAACCGACAAGCACCGCTTTGGCTTTGTTCGCTAGCGAGCGCAGAACAACTGGATCGGGACCGGTAAAACGGGCCTGAATGATGGCATTTCCGCCGGGGCCAAGGACGAACTTCCAGACCTTGGTATAGGCACCTGGATAGTTCGTCTTGATATGTGCGTCAATTTTCGAAAGCAATTGAGAAATAAGGTGAAAATCTTCAACGTCAACCAATATCTGAGCATAGGACGAAGCCGGACTTTCTCCAGAATAGGTCAACATAAAACGCAAATGCCCCCCCCCGACAACTGTGTTGGTTCCGGTTACACCTTCTAGTTTACGTACAAAGGCGCTGATTTTATGGATATCCACAGTTGTTTGTTGTATGTCAGTTCCAGCTGGCAAATTATAGTCGACCACAAACTGAGCACGGGTGGAAGCTGGGAAAAATCCGCTTTTTACAAAGCTGAAGCCTGCAATTGAGGCAACGAAAATTACCAGCACCAAAGCCGTTGTTAACCACCTAAATCGTATTGCCAGCTTCAAGACTAAGCGATAGGACGCGAGGATTGAACTCTCCTTCTGCGGAACTTGGGTGTTCGCAATGGGTGCCGCCTTCAGAAGCAAGGTGCAATAGTAAGGAGCCAACCAAACCGCAACAAGCCAGCTGAACGTCAGTGCTATAGTAATGGTCCAGAATAGTGAGCTTGTATATTCACCTGTATTGTCTGGTGAGAAGCCAATCGGTGAAAAAGCGAGAAAACCAACAATAGTCCCGCCAAGAAGTGGCCATACGGTCTTGTTGGCCACGGCAATGGACGCAGACGCTGGACTTTCTCCCCGTTGGGTTCGGACCAATGTACCCTCAACAACCACAATGGCATTGTCGACCAACATACCAAGGGCAATGATCAAGGCACCAAGTGATATACGCTGCATATCGAGGCCAAAGGCGTACATGCCGAACAATGTACCGGCCACTGTGATCAGCAAAATGCCGCCCATAAGAAAACCACTGCGCAATCCCATGAATATGAGCAGTGTGCCAACAACAATCACAAGAGCTAGTAAGACGTTGTTTGTAAAATCGGCTACGGATACGCGCACCGACTCCGATTGGTTTGAAATGGGCAACAGTTTGATGCCCAGGGGGCGCTCTTTCTCGAGCTCGGTCAGTTTCACTTTGACCGCGTCCCCCATATTGACCACATTACCCCCGATCTTGTTAGAAACGCCGAGACCGATGACTGGTTTGCCATCGCGAAATAGAATCTTGTTCGCAGGCTTTTTCAGTCCACGCCGGACGTTTGAGATATCACGAAGCCGGAACGAGCGCCCTGTCTGGGGGCTGGTAATAATAATATCTTCGATGGCATTTAGAGAGGTTACGGCAGTTGTCGGTTGGATCACGAGGCGGGTTCTACCAGCTGCGACACTACCTGCTGGAACCACTGATGATTGACCTTCCAACACTTGTGCTATCTGCTGCGATGATAGACCTAATTGAACTAACTTCGATGGTTGGTAATCGAGATAAACGACTTCCTCCGGTACCCCGGTCAGAGTTACTTTGGAAACACCGTTTACGAGAACAAGCTGCTTTTGTAACTGCTTGGCATAATCATGCAAACCGCTGAGGCTATAACCTTCTCCCGCAATTGCATAGTAGAGTGCGTAAACGTCGCCGAAGTCATCGAAGACCATAGGCGCCACAGCACTTGGTGGGAGTTTGTTATGCGTATCGGAAATCTTTGCCCTTAGCTGGGAAAATTTCTGGTTGAGTGCCGCCCGCGTTTTCGCAGCTTCAATGGTAAACTCAACGGTTACCTCTGATTGACCCAAGGAAGAGACGGACTTGACCTGTTTAACTCCTTGCAATTGCTGAATGGCGTTCTCAATCACATCGGTTACTTCTTCTTCCACCTCGCGGGCGCTAGCACCAGGATAAGGAATAATAATCTGTGCCTGCCGAATAATAAATTCCGGGTCTTCAAAACGGGGCAGTTGGGTGTAAGCAAAATAACCCGCCAACAGAAAAAGTAATGAAGCGACGCTACTAATGACGCGCTTGTCAATTGCAAACTGGGCAAAATTCATGGGGTCAATCCCTAATTTTCGTGACGGGTCTAACTGTCACCTTGTCCCGCAATAGTGATATACCTGCGGTCACAACAATGTCCCTGGGTTTCAGTCCTTTAGAAATGATGATGTCCTCGCCTCTTGCTTCTCCGGTTATTACATAGCGTTTTGAAACCTCATTGTTTGGCTTACCGACAACCCAGACAAAAGGTTTGCCGTCTGGTTCTGCAGTCACGGCAATGGATGGTATAAGGAAACTTCTTGCTTCCTTGCTTTTGTCTTCGATGAAAATTTGACCGCTCATCCCTGGCAATACAGCCCCCCCCTTTGGCGGACTAATTGAAACACGACCACGAAATGTCTGGGTTGCGGGATCGGCTTGCGTTGAGAATTCAACCAGTTTAGCTTCAAAACTATTGCCAGGCATGCTGTCGAGCTGGGCTTCTGTGACGAGTGATTTTGCGTGGTCAGCGAGCAGTGAGACGTCCGGACCTGGGACATCAAAGACCAAATGAACCGTTTCCAATTGATGCAAGATTGCGATTGTTTCATTGGCCTGAACGTTTGCAAAATTATCGACTTCCCTTTTGGCAATGATGCCGTTGAACGGGGCACGCAAGGTCGCATCGCGTAAAGTGTCCTCGGCGGACGTTAGTTGCGTTTCATATCCACGGATTACAGCTTTTTGTTGGGCAAGTTGCTCTTCTCTCGCCCCGGCCTTGCCTTTCTTAAGCTCTTGCTGCGCTACTCTCAACTGAGCTCTGGCGACTTCAACAGCAGATAAATCTTGTTCCTGCTTTGCCTTGGCAACAATCCCCTTATCATACAGCTTCTTGGTACGATTTGCCTGCTGCTGAGCGGCGCGAAACTGAGAATTGGCGGCGTTAATATTCGCCTGTAGCGATGCCACATCTTCAACTCTCCCCCCTTTCTGCATTTCAATCAGTTTTGCTTTTGCCTGATCGAGTTGACTGATGAGGCGATTAACTTCGGCTTCGAAATCACGCGGATCAAGTTTGGCGAGCACATCTCCTTTCCTGACTTTTTGAGCGGCGCGGATTGGGAGTTCAATTAGCTTTCCGGAGGCACGAAATGAAAGCAGCGCCTGTTTAGCGGGGAGGACGAAAGCCGGATAAGACCGCTTGAATGATGCGGTAGCCTTCCCCACTATAACGCTCTTTACTGGGCGAGGCTGTTTTGAGCCATCGTCCTTTGTTAGAGACGCCTGTTCATCGCAACCTGCAAGGGATGCCATCAGCAAGCCTAGAAATGGTAAGTAAATGATCAGTCGGGAAGAACGCATGTTGGAAACCTTTTCTTCTTCACAGGCCGTCAAAAAGAAGGTGGATACAAGACTTAAGGCTAATATTGAAGCAGGACGATGCATTGAGGACTCCCGATATGGAGGGTGTTAAGTTGAAGGGTATTTCAACAAAATTTCTTATCCCCTACTTAATATATACCCCGTTCACCCCAGAACCCGAAAATCCCTGGGTGATATGATTCGGAAATTGTCCGATACGTCGTCGCATAAGTCACCCCAGTTTTTTGAAACGTCTTCCTTCAAAAAACTGAGCATGGCGGTGCAAAATTTATTAAACGTGGCGTGACATCGGTTGTGGGTGACGTTTCTGTGCATCAGCCCCCACAGACGCTCGATGGGGTTCAGGT
>PIVK01000037.1 GCA_003354135.1 Rhodospirillales bacterium | reverse complement strand
GCATTATTGCCGCCAAGGGGCTGCAAGTCCGCTCACCGGGCGGTTATCTTCGCGGAATGCTGCAAAAACATCGAGACGGGGAACTCTATATCGGGAAATCCCTGTTCGGACTCAAAGCCTGCCAAGATCAACTTTGGAACTAAGGGATCATGGGCGCCCGCCTGTCACCAAAACGCGGACTCCGCGCAAGGTTCCTGCGGTCCTCCGGACCCGAGCTAACGGCCTTGCCGTGGATCTCGGCCCGGTCAGGCGCTAATCCCTGGCGTGTTTCAGCCACAAACCAAACGGCCGCCCCGAAGGACGGCCGCAGGAAAGTAGGTAGCTCGCCATTCTTGCCAGATGGACAGACGGGTGCTGATATGATGGCGCGGAGCGGAATCGATCCGGCGCGACGGCCCGACGCGCGGCCTGAGACCACAAGAGGAGCCCGGTAGGGCAGGAAAGGGAATGTCGATGCAAAGGAACATAACCAAGTGCCCGATCTGTGATAGGGAGTTGGTCCAGCCTTCTCAGCAGATGGAAAATGGCAGTGGCTATCATTTCGATTGCCCATATTGTGGGACATACCAGCTCGAGAACAAAGCATCTGTGGATATAGGGACGTATAAAATCAGCCTCCAAGATAACACCGAATACATTCCATATGCTATCCGTCGCATGTCTTCTGGTAACCAGGGTGTCCCCTTCTTATCTTCGGAGACCCTTAAACAACTTTACAATGCTAAGTTCCCTCTGAGACCTTCTCCATTTGAACAAGCCGATAATCTGATCCGCCACCTTGGTAATACTCCATTCGACATCGGAAGAAGGCAAGACGTAGACCTTGAGAACACTTGTGCTATTACAGGATCGCAGAGTTATTTCGCTCTTCGGTTCGTTGTTGAATCTCTAAAAGCAGATGGGTTGATTGATACGGAAAATCGTAAGCACAATCTTATTTCTTGCCAACTTACATTTAAGGGGTGGGCGCGGTATGAAAAATTAAAAAAAGGTGCCGCGAGCGGTGAGACGGCCTTTCTCGCTATGAAGTATGGTGAGAAAGAACTGAAAGACGTTGTGGACAATTGCTTTCGGCCCGCAGTCAAACAAACCGGCTATCAATTACGCGAACTCAATGACCCGGACCTCCAGCGTGCGGGACTGATAGATGATCGATTGCGTGTCGAAATCAAAGCGGCACAGTTTGTGATCTCTGACCTAACCCACCAAAATGAAGGTGCATACTGGGAGGCAGGATATGCGGAAGGTCTTGGAAAGCCCGTGATCTATACATGTGAAAAGTCCGTCTTTGAAAAGCGTGAAGGTGGGACACATTTTGACACCAATCATCACCTTCACATTCTTTGGACCAGCGATGCGCAGGATGAAGTGGCAGAGGAATTGAAAGCGTGCATTCGCGCAACCATCCCAGAAGCAAAACAAACAGATTGAGATTTAAAAAATTGGATGCAGCGGCAATTTCAAAACCAGCAGCTCGACGAGGTTAACTTGCCGTGGATCTCGGCCTGTTCAGGCGCTAATCCCTGGCGTGTTTCAGCCACAAACCAAACGGCCGCCCCGAAGGACGGCCGCAGGAAAAGGTAACTCGCCATTCTTGCCAGATGGACAGACGGGTGCTGATATGATGGCGCGGAGCGGAATCGATCCGACGCGACGGTGCGGAACGTTCCGGCCCGTCGCGTCCAATGCGATGAAATCTGGTCGTTCTGCTACACCAAACAGAAGAATGTGAAGACGGCAAAGAATGCCCCCGGTGGCGCTGGCGACGTGTGGACGTGGACGGAGATTGATTCCGATAGCAAACTGATCGTTTCGTATTTGGTTGGTGGGCGCGATAGCCAATACGCGATTGAGTTCATGGACGACGTAGGCAAGCGGCTTGCACCTCTATTCCCCAGTCCAACACTCACCCGTGAGTCCAACACTCGCCCGTGGCCCGACGGCCCCGGCACAATTCCACCCAGTAACTAAGAAAATTTTGCCGGTTTGCCCCCTCGCAAGGCACCTCCACAGCAAACGGGCTTGGGTGATTATGCCTATTTTTCAAATACATAGACCTAAATGCCAAAATTGGCCCGAAGCTTGCTGGTTACAGGCCAGTGAACCTTGCCCGAGGATTTGGCCATGCACACTAACAATATTTGGTCCGAAGATCTTACCGACGTCACCAAGCAGACGCCTTCTGGAGGTAACAAGGGAGGCGGCGGCGGTAGTTCTTCCGCTCAGTTTGTGGAAATTCTCAACGAAGCCCGCGTGTATATCCCTGGCGGCGCGTACCTTCTCGCCGCGCCACCGGCAATCGGTTCCCTGCCCGAACGCCCGAAGACAGAGGCTCCGCGCGACGATCATTCGGCCCACGAACAGGACACGGGCCGCGACCGTGTAGAGACCTCCCGGCGAGAGGACGATCGCGGAGAAGACAGGTACGAAGCTCCGCGCCGGGACGACGTCACCCACCGAGATACAGAACGCGGCGAGGACACCCAAAACAACCGGGCCGAGGCCCGCAACGACAAACACGCCAAAGACGACACGGCCCGGCAGGCCGAGGACCCGGGTTCCGCCTCCGACGGCAACCAGGCAGAAAATGAAGGCGCTGAAGATACCCCTTCCCTCAACTCGGAGCAGACGCCCGACAACACCGCAACCGCCAAAGCCGCCGAAGCCATCGTCTCGACCCCCGAGAACGATCTGATCCTCGTCACCCTGGCCGCATCGGCAGCCGGCCAAACGCAAACCCAGACGACACCCGGCCCGGTTCAACAGGTCTCGGCCCCCGCTGCTCAGAACACCGCCGCTATGGAAGACCCGCGCCAAGAAGGCGTACACATCGGCGATCGGAGGCCACCACCCCAGGCCACGAACACCGAACGCCTTCAGGCCCAGCCCCGCGGGGATCAGGGTCAGGCCCAAATCAATATCAACACCGCCGGCGAGCGGAACACCACCGCAGCCCGGCAGGCCGCACAGATTTCCAAGTTGGTTGGCGAAGGAAACCGAATCTCGATCCAGACCCAGGTCACCGAGGAATCGGCAACCCTGGTTTCCAAACCAGCCGCCACCCTGACCAACGGCTCGACCCTGAGCAGCAGCGGCAAGCCGGCCCAACCCGGAACTCCGCCGGGACAGCCCGGCGCCCCCCCAATGGTTGGCTCTCAGGTGAACGCCCAGCAGACAAACGTAGGCCAAAACCAGCAGGCCGCAGCCCAGGCGGCCCGGCAAATTTCGGCCGGCGGCGGCGCGGCCCGGCAAATTTCGGCCGGCGGCGGCGCGGCCAAGGGCCCGATTCAAGCCAATCCGCAGACCTCCGGCGGAGAGATGCAGGGCACCGCCAACACGCCGGACAACCCAGGCAACGCCACCCGGGCCCAACAGCCGCGCCAAGCCCTGGCCGCCCACCAGACCCGCTTCACGCTTCCGGGCCAGGCGGTGACGGACCAAGTGAACGTGCAGATCACCAAGGCCCTGAAAAACGGCATGGACAAGATCAACATCCAGCTCAAACCCGCACAGTTGGGCCGGGTGAACGTCAGCATGGAACTCGGCCACGACGGCCGCGTCATCGCGGTGGTCTCGGCGGACAACAAGGACACCCTGGAACTCCTGCAGCGTGACGCCCGCGACTTGGAGCGCGCCCTTCAGGACGCCGGCTTCAACATGGATCAGGGGAGCCTGAGCTTCAACCTGCGCGAACGGCAGGGCGAAGACGAGGGTTCCAAACCGGACGGCAGCCAGGGCGAGGACGACGATTTGGCGGACGGCGGGTCCGTTGACCCGAACCAGCCCTCGCAGAACGAGGGCGGGATCACAGCCGACGGACGCCTGGATATCCGGGCCTAGGGACGCGACGCGTAAGGAGATCGACCCATGTTTCTCAGCGGAACACCAGAAACCACAGCGCTTGGAGAGGGCAAAGCCGCCCAGAGCCAAGTCAAGATGGAAGAGGACTTCAACCGGTTCCTCAACCTCCTGATCACCCAGTTGAAAAACCAGGACCCACTGGATCCGATGAGCTCCAACGAGTTCACTTCCCAGTTGGTCCAGTTTGCCGGCGTGGAACAGCAGATCCAGTCCAACTCCAACCTGGAGAAGATCCTGGAATCCCAGCAGTCCTCGCAGTTGGGCTCGATGATCGGCTACATCGACCGAACCATCGAGGCCGAAGGCTACAGCATGCCGGTCGAGAACGGCACCGGCCAGTTCACCTACGAACTGGATGCCAGCGCGTCGAACAACACGATCACCATCCGCGACGCTGCGGGCAAGGTCGTCTACTTTACCGACGGCGAGACCATGGCCGGAAAGCACACCTTCACCTGGGACGGCAAGGACAACCACGGCATGCCGCTCGACGACGGGACCTACACGGTCACCGTCTCGGCCCACGACACCCGGGGCGAGATGATGAACGTCGTCCAGACGACCATCGGCCGTGTCACCGGCGTGCGCATAGACGGCGACCAAACCTACCTCGAGGTCGGCGACGGTCTCGAAGTGGAATTCGACAAGATCATCTCCGTCAGGGACACCCCTGCGGTGGTCGACTGACGGACCGGAGAGTTCAAACGAGCGCGGAGAGCGGAAACGCGAACCGCAGAGTGAAATAGGAGGATATCATGAGTTTATACGGTGCATTGTTTTCGGGTGTTTCCGGACTGAAAGCGCAGTCGAGCGCCATGGGTGCGATCGCCGACAACGTAACCAACGTCAACACCGTGGGTTACAAGCGGACCGAGATCCAGTTCCGAACCCTGGTCACCAAGCAGGTGTCGCTCACCTCCTACGCCCCTGGCGGCGTGCAGTCCAAACCACGGTCGGGCATCGACGTGCAGGGCCTGCTGCTGGCCTCGACGGCGAGCACAGACCTCGCCATTTCGGGCGACGGCCTGTTCATCGTCAACGAGGCGGCCTCCCCGGCATCTGGCGACATCTTTGCCTACACCCGGGCGGGTTCCTTCAAGGTCGACAAGGAAGGCCACCTTCAGAACGCGTCGGGCTGGTACATGCAAGGCTGGCCCCTGAAGACCTGGGACAACAGCACCCAGGCATCGACGGTAACCGTCGGCCAGGATACCTTCATGAAGGCCTACACCAACGACGCGGGCGACACGGCCTACATCAACGACAACATCGTCGACTCGACCAACCTGAAGCCCTTGAATTTGAACACCATCGGCGGCACGGCGACGGCGACGACGACCATCGCCATGGGCCTCAACCTGCCGGCCGGAGATTCGGTGGGCGGCAACCACAAGACGGACGTCCAGTTCTTCGACTCGCTGGGCAACCCGCACAACATCAGCCACACATGGGTCAAGCGGGCGTCGAACGCCTGGGATGTCTATGCCATCCCGCCGACAGGCTCGACCTCGTTCGTCATCGAGGACCAGACCACGTTGCGCAACAACTACTATGCGGCCGGGCGGCTGGACTTCACCTCCACCCCCGACAGCGGCACCGACATGACCATGACCGTGGACGATACCGACTACACCATCAACTTCACCACTTCGGACGACAGTCCGGTTAAGACCCAGGCCCTTACGGTGTCCGCCGTTCCGGCCGCAACCGAGACCTTCGACGTCTTGATCGACGGCTCCCGCAAGCGGTTCGAGTTCATCGGCAGCGGTGACACGGTAAGCACGGCAGGCAACATCGGCGTCGTTATCGGCAGCGATACGACCATCACCGCCAGCAACCTGTCCGCCGCCATCGAGGCACAGATGGATAGTGTGGCGGGAACCGCTACCTGGGCGACATCCAGCGGCAATACCATTACCTTCAAAAACACCAACGCCAATGCGGTCACCTTCACCGACAACACGAGCGGCGACATCTCCATTGCCGCGGCCTCGACGGTCACCGTCTCCGGCGTCCCCACCGAAGGTGAAACAGTCACCCTGACGGTGGGTGGCAAAACCATGGTTTTCGAATGGGACAACTCGGGCGACGGCGCCTCGGGCTCCAACATTGCCGTCGATATCTCGGGCGCCGCGACCAATGACGCCAGAGCCACGGCACTGCAAGCGGCAATCGAATCCACGTTCGACACTCAATTGTTTGATGCCTCGGCCCTCGGCGGAGCCCACTCTACCGTCTCCGGCAGCGTGGTCAGCCTCATCACCTCGACCGACATCGCCGCGGACCTGACCAATGTGGCCATCACGGGCGGCGTAAACACGGCGCTCGACATCAACGTTTCCAGCCGCTCGCTGAGCCAAGTCATGGACGAGTTGGCCTCCCGGCTTCAGAACATCTTCCACTATGAGAACGGAGGCGTTCCCTCTTCGCCGCCCAGTGCCTGGACCGAACGCCTGGCAGGTGAGAATGCGGTCTATTTCACCCAGGGCAGCAGCGCCAACGCCATAACGGTAGATGCCCGCAACACCACGACCAGCGGCGTTCATGCCACGATTCAAGGCGGCCTGACGAATAGCGCCGGCACCAACATCGCTTACAGCGTCGAAGCGCTGGGCGGCACGGTGGCCTGGACCGGGGCGGGCAATTATGCCGTCGAATTCAACGGCGACGGCACGCCGGCCAAGTTCGTCGGCTCCGACGAGACCTCCTCCTCCAACCCGCGCCTCCAGTACAAGATCGGCTTCGCCAACGGCGCCTCCGATATGGATGGGTCCAACACCCCCGCCATCTCGGTCAACTACGGCAACTACAACACCACGGAAGGCCTGACCCAGTTCTCGGGATCCTATCAGATCAACTACATCTCGCAGAACGGCGCCAGTTTCGGCAACTTCGCCGGTGTCTCGGTGGGCCAGGACGGCATCGTCACCGCACTGTTCGACAACGGCGTGACCAAGCCCGCCTTCATGATCCCCATCGCGACGCTCGTCAACCCGAACGGCCTGGAAAGCCGCACCGGCAACGTCTGGGTGGAGACCGACGGCTCCGGTTCGCCGACGGTCCGCGCAGCGGGCAGCGGTGGCGCCGGCCTCATCGCCTCGGCGGCGCTCGAGGCCTCCACCGTCGACATCGGCGAGGAGTTCACCAACATGATCCCCGTCCACCGGGCCTACTCGGGCGCAAGCAAGGTCATCAGCACCGCCGACGAGATGCTGGAGGAACTGTCGCGGTTGAAGAGGTAACGCCGCCCGACGGGTCCTGAATTCATCACAAGCCCACCGTTCCAGACCAGCCCCCGCCCGGGCCTTCCCGGCGGGGGCTTTCGGTGCGGGACATCGAGGCCGGCTCCCGCCGGCGGCGCCTTTCGGCTCCGTTCATCGTTCCGCACCCAATCGCCGGAGAGTCTCCGAATGCACGGCAACCAGACCCGATTGTCTCCACACAAAAAAACGGCGGACGCAGACAGCCCCCACCTTTTCATGTACACCCCGGGCCGTTATGCTCTACCTGAAAATCCATGGGGGCTTGAACACTGATGCTCGTCGATCTCAAAGTGGTGCAATTGCTCGCCTCCCGGCTCTGCCACGATCTGGTGGGGCCGTCATCCGCGGTCAATACGGGCCTCGAACTCCTTGCCGAGTCCGCAGAAGGCCCTTTCGGGGCCGACGGGGCTGGGGGTGCGCTTGACCTGGTCAACCGCAGTGCCGGCCAGCTGGGGCGGCGGCTCGCCTTCTTCCGCATGGCCTTCGGGCAGGGCGGCGGAGCCGGCAGCACTTCCAGCCTGGGTGAGGCCCGGAACCTGGCCGGCGACTTCCTTGCCGAGGGAAAAATAAATCTGGTCTGGCCCGACGACGGTTCCGAAGCGAACGGCGGTGCCGTCCCCGCAGATTGGTCCAAGCTCCTGCTCAATATGGTGCTGTTCGGGGCCGAGGCCCTGCCGCGCGGCGGGACGCTCACCGTCCACGTGGCGGATTTGCCCGACGGCTTGGGGGTTGCGCTGGTCGCGGCAGGGCAAGGGGCGCGGATCAGGGACGATATCAAGGCCGTCATACAGCCCGACGCCCCTGCCGAATCGCTGACGGCAAGGAACGTTCACGGGCACTTTGCCGCCTGCTTGGCGGAAAGCTTGAACACGGAACTGGAAATCCACGAGGGCGAAGCCAACGAAGTGCGCCTGGCCATCTTGATCCCCCGTTCCTCCGAGGCCAAATAATCTCCTGAAGGTTGTCCACAATTCGGGAGACGTCACCCTATGTCGTATGTTATTAATCTATTGTTTCGCTGGGGATAGTACGGTTTACCGAAAGGTGGTCTTTACGGTTTGATTTGCCAAGCGCCTTGGTTGATGGGTGGTCTAGTCCCGGACCAAGGAAGTCAGGAAGTCAGGGCACGCCACAAGCGGGAAAAATACCATGGACGACTTGTTGAACGAATTTCTGACTGAGACTTCCGAGAGCCTTTCGGTCATCGACGTGGAGTTGGTCAAGTTCGAACAAGATCCGAACGACAACGAGATTCTTCAGAACATTTTCCGATTGCTCCATACCATTAAGGGAACATGCGGCTTCCTCGGTCTACCACGTCTGGAATCGGTGGCCCATGCGGGCGAGAACATTCTGGGTAAGTTCCGCGACGGCGAACTGGAAGTCACGCCCGACGCAGTGACCCTGATTCTCAAGTCCATCGACACCATTAAGGATCTGCTGAGCGACCTGGAAGAAACAAGCTCCGAGCCCGAAGGCAGCGACGAGGCCCTGATTGCGGAGCTGAACGCAATGGCCGAAGGCCGGGCGGCCCCGGCAGCCGCGGCAGCCGCGGCTCCGGAACCGGTCGCGGAAGGCGGTCCGGTGGTCGGCGAATTCGGTGCTCCCGTGGCAGCCGAGTTTCTAGCCGAAGTCGAGGCGGCGACAGCGGCTGGAGTCCAAGCCGCCGCCGAAAGCGGTTCCTCCCCGGTAGTGGGCGAGCACGGCGCTCCGGTCGCGGCCGAGTTTCTGGCCGAGGTCGAGGCGGCGACAGCAGCTGAAGCCCAAGCCGCCGGCGAAACCCGGATGGCGACCGAACCCGCCACCGAAAGCGGTTCCTCCCCGGTAGTGGGCGAGCACGGCGCTCCGGTCGCGGCCGAATTTCTGGCCGAGGTCGAGGCGGCGACTGCGGCTGGAGTCCAGGCCGCCAGCGAGCCCCGGATGCAGGCCGAGATAACTGCTGAGGCCGCCGCCCCAACGGCTCCTGCGCCCGAGGCCAAGGTTCCGGCCGCGCCCAAGAAGGCCGCGCCGGCCAAGACGGAGGAGAAGAAGAAGGACAAGGCGCCCAAGGGGGCTTCGGTCGCTTCCCAGTCGATCCGCGTCAACGTGGAACTGCTGGAGAATCTAATGACCCTGGTTTCCGAGCTGGTGCTCACCCGCAACCAGCTTCTGCAGATGGTGCGCGGCCACGATGACAGCGAGTTCACCGTGCCGTTGCAGCGCCTCAGCCATATCACCACCGACCTCCAGGAAGGTGTGATGAAGACGCGCATGCAGCCCATCGGCAACGCTTGGGCCAAACTGCCCCGGATCGTACGCGATCTGGCCCTGGAAACGGGCAAGAAGATCGAACTACGGATGCTGGGCGCCGAGACCGAACTGGACCGGCAGGTTCTGGAACTCATCAAGGACCCCTTGACCCACATGGTCCGCAACTCGGCCGACCACGGGCTCGAGGGACTCGAAGAACGTACCGAAGCCGGCAAGTCACCGACGGGAACGGTGACCCTGAACGCCTTCCACGAAGGCGGCCACATCGTTATCGAGATTGCCGACGACGGACGCGGCCTCAACGTCGAGAAGATCAAGCAGAAGATCATCGACAGCAAGCTGGCGACCGCCACCGAACTGGAAGGCATGTCGGAGCAGAAAATCCAGCAATTTATCTTCAGGGCCGGATTCTCCACGGCCGAGAAGGTCACCAGTGTCTCGGGCCGAGGTGTCGGCATGGACGTGGTGCGGACCAACATCGAAAAGATCGGCGGCACCATCGAACTTAAGTCGGCGGCCGGCAGAGGGTCCACCTTCACCATCAAAATTCCGCTAACACTGGCCATCGTTTCGGCGCTTATCGTCGAATGTACGCATGAACGTTTCGCCATCCCGCAGATCAGCGTTCTCGAGCTGGTGCGGGCTTCGGTGGAATCCGACAACGCCATAGAGAAGATCAATAAATCACCGGTGCTCAGGCTGCGCAACCGTCTGCTGCCTTTGGTGCAACTCCGCGACCTTTTGAAGCTCGAGAAGGACGAGGACACGGACGACGCCGAGTTGTTCATCGTCGTCACCCAGGTCGGCACCTATTCGTTCGGCATCATCGTCGACCGGGTCTTCGACACCGAAGAAATCGTGGTCAAGCCGGTGGCGCCGATCCTGCGCGACATCCCCTTCTATTCGGGCAATACGATCCTGGGCGACGGCAGCGTTATCATGATCCTCGATCCCAACGGCATTGCCGCATCCACCGGCCAGGGCACCATGAGCGCGACAGAAGAGGCGGCGACCGAAATGGTGGCGTACGGCGAGGAAAAAACGACGCTTCTTATCTTCCGGGCCGGCGGAGACGAGCTCAAGGCGGTGCCCTTGGCTCTGGTCGCGCGCTTGGAAGAGATCGATATGGAGACGACGGAGAGTTCGCACGGCCAATTCGTGGTTCAATACCGCGGGCACCTGGTGCCGCTTATCCCCTTCAACCCTGGTCACGTATGGAAGACCGAGGGCCGCCAGCCGATCCTCGTGTTCACGGAAGGGGACCGGTCCATGGGTCTCGTGGTCGACGAGATCGTGGATATCGTCGAAGACCGGCTCAAGGTCGAGCTGTCGGCCAATCAACCCGGTCTCATCGGCAGCGCCGTCATCGACAGCAAGGCGACCGACGTGATCGACGCGGGCTATTACCTCACGCAGGCCTTCTCCGACTGGTTCGGGACGGGGCAGATTCGAGATTCGTTCGAAGACGGCAAGAGCTGGGGAACACGGGTGCTTCTCGTGGACGACAGCCCCTTCTTCCGCAACCTGCTGACGCCGCTTCTTTCCGTCGCTGGATATCAGGTCACCTCGGTGGAAAGTGCCGACAACGCGCTCAAACTCAGGGAATCCGGGGCTGAATTCGATGCCATCGTCAGCGACATCGAAATGCCCGGCATGAACGGGTTCGAGTTCGCCGAGAGCGTTCGCAGCGATCCGCGCTGGGAGAAGATTCCGATGATTGCGTTGTCCTCCCACGCGACCGAGCACGATTTCGAACGCGGACGCGCGGTCGGTTTTAACGACTATGTGGCCAAGTTCGACCGGGACGCCCTGGTCGGCACCTTGGCACAGACCCTCAATCTGACCCGGTAATCGTCAGGTGCCATAGAGAGGGAAATAGAGAAATTTCGATCCTGTCCTTCACCGGTCAGGGTTGGGATGTGCGGTGTGGTAGGGTGCGGTAGTTCTTGACGTTCGGTCTGTTTTCTTATTTCTAGAGGAAACTGTTAGCGCGTCTCCGCAACCAAACTGCGGCGCTGGGATCAACAAAAGGAAAATATGAAGGACAACATGAAATCTTGTCTGATCGTGGATGATTCGAAGGTCATCCGTATGGTAGCCCGAAAGATCTTGCAGGAGCTGTCTTTCGAGACTCTCGAAGCTGCGGACGGAAAGGACGCCTTAGACTCCTGCAAGGCCAAAATGCCGGATGCGGTTCTTCTCGACTGGAACATGCCGATCATGAGCGGCATCGATTTCCTGCGTCAGCTCAGGAAACTCCCGGGCGGTGAAACACCGATCGTCGTTTTCTGCACGACCGAGAACGACATCGAACACATCCAGGAAGCCATTGAGGCAGGGGCTAACGAATACATCATGAAGCCTTTCGACAGCGAGATCATCCAAGCGAAGTTCTCGCAAGTCGGTCTCTTGTAATAACGCCAGTTAGGGGGCTTCCTTGGTCTCTAATCCGCATAGCGGTGCGTCTGGCGTGACGCCCGGTGAGTCGTCAGGCCAGATTCAGGTCATGGTGGTGGACGATTCGGCGGTCGTGCGCGGTCTTATTGTGCGCATGCTCGAATCCGATCCAGACATCCACGTCGCGGCGTCGGTCGCCAACGGGCAGATTGCCGTTAACAATCTCTCGCGTAAGCACGTCGATATCATCATCCTCGACATCGAGATGCCGGTCATGGATGGCCTGACGGCTTTGCCGAAGCTCATGCAGATCGATCCGAACGTCAAGATCATCATGGCGTCGACCCTTACGCTTCGGAATGCGGGGATTAGCATTCGTGCCCTTAAGGCTGGAGCCGCAGATTACGTTCCCAAACCTTCGTCGGCCCGCGACATCAATGCCAGAGCGGATTTCAAGCGCGAACTGCTGGAAAAGGTTAAGGCCCTCGCCGCAGCACGCCAGCGGCAGCCACACCGTACCGGCATCCAACGCCCCGTTGCCGCCGCGAGGCCGGCCCCCCCGCCACCCGCCGCGCGTACCATCTCCCTGCGCGAGCCGAGCAAGGCGGTACCCAACATCGTGGCGATCGGCAGCTCCACCGGCGGCCCCCAAGCTTTGTTCGCATTGCTGCGGGATCTGAAGTCCCACATCAAAATACCGATCATCATCACCCAGCATATGCCACCGACCTTCACCACCATCCTGGCCGAACATATTGAAAGAATGACCGGCTGGATCTGCAAGGAGGCTGAGGACGGTGACCTGATCGTGCCCGATAATATTTATCTGGCTCCCGGCAACTTTCACATGGTGGTCGAAACCGATGGTCCGAAGCGCGTGATCCGACTCAACACGGAGGCACAAGAGAATTTTTGCCGTCCGGCGGTCGATCCTATGTTCCGGAGCGTCGCCAAGGCATATGGTAACCGTGTTCTGGCCGTTATCCTCACCGGGATGGGGGCCGATGGCTCCAAGGGAGGGCAAACCATCGTCGATGCCGGCGGCACCGTCTTGGCTCAGGACGAGGCCTCCAGCGTGGTGTGGGGCATGCCCGGTTCGGCAGCGGCGGCTGGTGTCTGCAGTGCTGTCCTTCCGCTGAAGGAACTGGGTCCTTACATCTCAAAGTTTGTAAATAGGGGCGCATGATGAATCCCATAGATTTTGATTTCGTCAGCAAGCTCGTCAAGGACCGGTCTGGTCTCGTTCTGACAAAGGAAAAGGCGTACCTCTTGGAAAGCCGCCTGATGCCGGTGGCCCGTAAGCTGGGCATAAAGGATCTCGGAGAGTTAATATCGACTATACGTTCGCAGCCCAAGGAAGCCCTTCTGCGCGAGGTGACGGAGGCCATGACGACCAACGAATCGTTCTTCTTCCGAGATCTCAAGCCGTTTGATTTGTTCCGGGACAAAATTTTGCCGCACCTGATCCGGACCCGGGTGCCAAGGAAGTCATTCCGCATCTGGTGTGCTGCGGCATCCGGCGGACAGGAACCTTACTCGCTCGCCATCATCCTCAAGGAGCACGCGGCCCAGTTGGCCGGCTGGCGGACCGAGATTCTGGGGACCGACATTTCAACCGAGATCCTGGCCAAGGCCAAGGCGGGGGTCTATTCCCAGTTCGAGGTCCAACGCGGCTTGCCTGTCCAGCTCATGGTCAAGTACTTCAAGAAGCATGAAGACATATGGAAGATCGACAATGCGGTCCGCAACATGGTCCAATACAGGGAGTTCAATCTCCTCGGCAATCTGAAGGCGCTCGGCCGGTTCGACGTCGTCTTCTGCCGCAACGTGCTCATCTATTTTGACCCGCCCACCAAGAAACAGGTCCTGGACCAGATCGCCACTCTCATGCCGGAAGACGGGTTGTTGTTCCTGGGCGGAGCCGAAACCGTCATCGGGGTCACCGATAAGTTCAAACCGGTTCCGGGCCAGCGTGGCATTTATTGCCTGAACACGTCAGACAAACACCTGGCTTTCAGTTGATCTCTCAGAGTCCCAATTGAGAAGAAAGGCGCCTCGCCGGCGTCAAGCTTGGGCTGCTTCTTCCGCTGAGTCGGGATCCCGCAGCACGTATCCCCGGCCCCAAACCGTCTCGATATAGCTGGCGCCGCCGGTCGCCTGGGTCAGTTTCTTGCGCAGCTTACAGATGAAAACGTCGATGATCTTGAGTTCGGGCTCGTCCATGCCGCCATAGAGATGGTTAAGGAACATCTCTTTGGTCAGGGTCGTCCCCTTGCGCAGGCTGAGCAGTTCCAGAATTCCGTATTCCTTCCCGGTCAGATGAATGGGCTGCCCATCGATATCGACCGTTCGCGCATCCAGGTTTATCGACATGCGCCCGGTCTGGATGATCGACTGAGAATGCCCCTTCGACCTCCGCACGATGGCCTGAATTCTGGCCATAAGTTCCGCCTTGTTGAACGGCTTCGTCAGGTAGTCGTCGGCCCCTGTCCCCAGTCCCTTGACCTTGGTATCGGGTTCGGTCAGGCCGGACAGGATGAGAACCGGCGTCTCAACCCGCGCATCCCGCAGCCGCCGCAAGACTTCCATCCCATCGATGTCGGGCAACATCAAATCGAGAATGATGATATCGTAGTCGTAGAGTTTTCCGATCTCGAGGCCGTCTTCCCCAAGATCTGTGGCATCAACGACCATACCCTCGGATTCAAGCATCATCTGGATGCTCTGAGCCGTTGTTGGATCGTCCTCGACCAGAAGCACGCGCATGTCGGTTCCTTAGCCCCTTCAGAGCACAATTGTTAACCATAAATCTACGCGATGGCTATAAATCTGTGCAACGAATTGAAATCCAAGCATTTGCGGGCTGAAATTTTACCAAACTTAAACATTCAGACGCCAAACTAGAGGGTATGGATTCTCTGAAAGCGGAATCGCAGCGCTCATCATGACCGTCCTCGTCAAAAACATCGTCAGTGAGATCAAGCGTCTGCCCGAGTACAACACCTACGGTCGGGTGATGGCCGTCGTCGGCCTTCTGGTGGAAGTGGGCGGCGTCCAGACGGCCCTATCGATCGGCGACCACTGTATCATCCGTTCCCGCAGCAGACGCCCGGTAACTTGTGAGGTCATCGGCTTCCGAGGCGGCAATGCACTCGTCATGCCTTTCGGGTCGCTGGACGGAGTCGGGCTCGGATGCCGGGCCGAAGTTGGAGCCGCAGAGCCCGTCATCTACCCAAACTCCGGCTGGCTGGGCCGAGTCATCAACGCCTTCGGCGAACCCGTCGACGGCAAGGGTCCCCTGGAACTCGGCAACAACGCCTATCCCATCCACTCCGGCCCCCCTCCAGCACATCAACGCCAGCGGGTGGGCGGAAAAATAGACCTCGGAGTGCGGGGCATGAACACCTTCCTTACCTGCTGCGAGGGTCAGAGGATGGGGATTTTCTCGGGCTCCGGTATCGGTAAATCGACCCTGCTCTCCATGATGGCCCGCCATACCAACACTGAAACCCGCGTCATCGGCCTGATCGGCGAACGCAGCCGCGAGGCTCGGGAATTCATCGAGGATGACCTCGGCGAAGAAGGGCTGGCACGCAGCGTTGTAATTGTTGCAACCGGGGACGAACCTCCCTTGGTCCGCCGCCAGGCTGCTTTTACCACCATGGCCGTAGCCGAGTATTTCCGTGACCAGGGATCCAACGTTCTGTGCCTGATGGATTCCATCACCCGTTTCGCCATGGCCCAACGCGAGATATCGCTCTCGGCTGGCGAGCCTCCAGCCAGCAAAGGCTATACCCCGTCCGTCTTTGCCGAACTACCCCGCCTTCTCGAACGTGCGGGCCCGGGTAGCGAAGGCCAGGGGAACATTACCGGCCTATTCACGGTCCTGGTGGAAGGAGACGACCACAATGAGCCGATCTCGGATGCGGTTCGCGGCATTCTGGACGGGCACGTGGTTCTGGACCGAAGCATCGCCGAGCGCGGCCGGTTCCCGGCCATTAATGTGCTGCGCAGCGTGTCCCGAACCATGCCGGACTGCAACACCGACGACGAAAACGCTATCGTCAACCGGGCACGGCGGATCATTTCGACCTACGAGGACATGGCGGAGCTAATCCGACTCGGCGCCTACCGCCGCGGCAGCGACCCCGCCGTGGACGAAGCTATCGAGTATTACCCCAGAATCGAAAACTTTCTGTCCCAGACCAAGGACGACGCGACGGACCTGGAGTCCTGTTACCACATGCTGGCCAAGATCCTGGCCATACCCCAACCTGGTGCAGAGCTCAAGAAAGAGGACCCGATCAAATAATCGTTTCATACCCGTGAACGAATGAGGAGAGAAAAACCGTGGCACGAGGCGACCTGCACAACCTGATCCGACTCCACGAATGGCGTGTCGACGAAAAACGGCGCCGTCTGGGGGAGCTTATCCGCGTTCTCGAAGACCTGGAGGACCGGGCGCTGAGGCTTGAGCAGGAACTGCTCGAAGAACAGCGGGTCGCCGGCAGTTCTCCCGGCGAAGCCGGATTCCTCTATGGCAACTACGTCGAAGCCGTGATCGAACGCCGCGAACGGCTGGCCAAGTCCATCGCCAAGGCGGGAGAGGAGGTTGCCGGTGCCCGCGAGGAGATGCGGGCCGAATACCAGAACCTTAAGAAGTATGAGGTGGCCCAGGAAAACCGCGACCGCCGTGTCCGCCAGGAGATGGAGCGCCGTGAACAGCTTGAACTCGACGAACTCGGCCTCCAGAGCTATCGCCAGCGCAAGGCGGATGAAGCCGCGACCCGAACCGTCTAGCGCTGCTTGAGCCGTGCCAGGAGCCTCGGGTTGTCCCAGCGCGGCTGCCGGTCTTCCATGATCACGTTATGGGTCCCCACATTCGATGCATCCGGTCTGTGGGCGCTAACCGTGACCTGTATCCATCGCGCCACAGTCTCGTTATTGACGTCGTCCAGGACGGTAACCGCAATTTCCTCCAAACTCCCCCATGCGAGCCCCCCCAAGGTTTCCAAATAGCGGCCAAAGGACAAGGGCTCGATGATCAAGCGGTCTGGCACATAGCGGACTTCGACTCCCGTCGGGCTCATGTTTTCGATATCCCCACCAAGGGTGACAATGTAATCGAGCCGCGGGTCCGGATCGGAGCGGGTGGTGAGAATCGAGCGGCGTGCCAGCTTGTTCATCACACCACCAACCCGTGATCTCCGGGCTCATCACCCACGACGATTTCGACGAAACCCGGGGGCTGTGCCTGAAACCCGACCCCTCCCTGGATGCCGGTTAACTCGGCCGCCTCCTTGAATATCCCTCGAATGTCATCCCGCATGTTGGGCACCAATGGCATTTCGGTCCTTACGATCAGATCCAGAGTTTTGCCCTTGGCGCGGACGAGGCCATCCAGTTGCATGCGGCCCAATTTTGTCAGTTCCACGTCGACAACGAAACGGGTGCCGCCGCCTTCCCCCGGATCTTCGTCTTCCCGATGACGGCGTGTCATAAACCGGATCTGCTCGATCCCATCTTCATTCTGTATGGGGATTGCCAAGATTTTCCAATCCCCCCGCCCCGACTCGTCAGCCAAACGAACCCGGGCTCCGAAATCCTCCTTGATCAGCCCGGCCAGGGCCGGTCTGGTCCTCTCCAGAATACGAAGCGCGGACTCGCCGAGCCACCCCCGTACGTCGCCACCTCTCAGCGCCACCATAAAAAAAAGCAGGGTTGAGCTAAGTGTAGCATCGGGCCTGGGAATGACCGTATTGAGAACCTGCTGGGCCACAGCGGGGTTCGCATCCTGCAGGACTTCCAGCGCTTCCTTCAAAGCCGGCCACTCACGGGACATCATCACATCCCCGCGCAGGGCGGCCGGCCAAGCCTGTCCCGTGTCGGCCGGCGTAACCGGCATTCCCCGAATCTCGAAGGTCAGCTGTGTTCCCTGAGGCACCGGGGTCCGGGTGGCCAATGTCAAATTTCCGGCAACCGTACTGATCACCGGCTGGCCGGCCACCGTGGTCCCGGTTACGATTCCCATTATCGGCTGGCCGGATGACAGGACGACCGGGGACGGTGCCGGAGTCACATACACCGGCGTCCCCCCACCAGGCGTTGGCGCCTGAATCGAGACAATCCGGACATTCATCTGCGTTCCTGGCACCAGGCTACTGCCCGAAGCCGCCGCCTGCCCCGGAGGAGATGCCACGCCCTGCTGTCCGCCCCCCCCCCGTCCCGTCACAGATCCCACCATGTCAAAAATCTGGACCTTGGTAGACGTCCAGACCGACTTCATCAGCCCCAACGCATTTGCCCCCATCTGTCCCGACCCGGCCACACCTGACGACCGCATTGCCGGCCCCTCGCCCGTCCCCGTTCCCGCGACCAACAGCCCAGGTGCCGGTTTCACCAGAGTCGCCGCAATGTTGGCTCCGGTCGTCAAGGTCACGAAAGGCAATCCGCCCGGCCCTTGTGTCGGGCCGGCGGCATGAGCGCCTCCGGCGCCTGACGCCGGCACCTGTGCCTTTCCTCCGAACGCCACGCCAAAATGGGGGAGGACTTGCTGCGCCGGATTCCCGTCGACGGTCAGAATCTGAAGCTGGACCTGGGGAGAGAGAGACTGCAGCGCCACCCAGAGCTGAGCGCCTTTCGGCAAGGGCAACGCGGTTTCGAGCGACAACTGTCCCATCTGCGTCTGGACCTGGATCTGGCCTTTCCCACCCGTGCTCAGGACCAGAGCCTCCAGCCGCAGGCCGAGCGTCGCCTCAAGAAGAGCCCGCGGAGGACTGGTCACCACGACCGTGGGAAGGGACGTAGACGGTGGTGGCGGTGGCTGAGACGGCGGCGGCGGATTGACGGTGGTCATCGTCCTCCATTGTCGCTAGTCAGGGTGGCCGCGATGGCTTCCACATCCGTTGCGGCCTCGCAGTTCGGGAACCGCGTGAGCAAAGGCGACTGGCTGCGGATAGTCTCCCGCACCTTGGCATCGCGCCGAACCACCCCCAGGAGCGGTGGTGAAATCTTGAGAAACCCCTCGCAAGCCTTGAGTAACGTGTTGTAGGTCCGCTCGCCTTCGCGGGTCGAGTTGGCCATGTTGACCACGACCCGAATATCCGGCCCCGGGCGTTCCATGTTTGTCAGTTTTATGAAAGCGTAGGCGTCGGTCAGCGCCGTCGGCTCGTCCGTCGTCACGACGATACATCTACCCACGTTTCTAGTGAACTGGCGCACCGTCTGTTCGACGCCCGCGCCGAGGTCCAGGACGACCTTGTCATAGGTGGCAGCAAGCAAAGTCAGGTCGTCCGACAGAACTTGAATCCGACTGGTCGGAATATTTGCGAGACTCCCCGACCCGGACCGGCCGGCGATGACGTCGAATCCGCCCTCATCGAAGGGAGCAATGGCCTGGTTGAGTGTGAGCCGCCCCGCCAGAACGCTGCTCAGATCCTGCTTGGGCATCAGGCCCAGCTGGATGTCCATGTTCGCCAGGCCGAGATCGGCATCAAACAGCAGGGCCCTCTGGTCCAACTTGGCCAGAGAATGCGTCAGGGTGATGGCGAACCACGTCTTTCCGACACCCCCTTTCCCGGACGCTACGGCAACCATGTTGCGGCCCTTGGTCCGTGCAGGGGGGCGAGGTGCGGGGGTGCGTTCGGTCATACTGCAGCCTTATTCTTAACTTGGGTTGTATCCAGTATATCGGTGTCCGGCATCATGAGGCGGGCCAAGGAAACGGGATTGATCGGACTGAGCCCGTCGGCCACATGCGGCGTAATACTAACATTACTGAATGTCATATGGGCGGCGTCAGCCGCCGAGAGGATACTACCAAAGCGCCGTGCTATGTCGAGGCGTGTGACGAGAAGCTGCCTTGCGCCAATGGCACCGAAGGCGGTCGCGATATCCGCAGCTTCCATGGCATCCATTCCCGCCGGTAGGACGAGAACCGGTTCCGCACCGACTGCGCGGATAGCCTTGGTCAGCGTGTCCATCTCCACGTCGGAGAAAGGATTGGTTCCCGGTGTATCGATGAACAGCGCATCTGCCGACCGGCCGGCTTCGATCGCTGCCTGCAAGCCCTCCAGAGTTTCGGCTGTCCTAAGGTCCAGCTTGAGAATCCGGGTAAAAGCCGCAAGCTGCTCCACGCCTCCGGCACGTTTGGTGTCCGTCGTCACGACGGCGACCTTAATGCCGGCTAGGGTCGCCCGGGCTGCCAACTTGGCCGCGGTGATGGTCTTGCCCGCCCCCGGTGGCCCGATGACCATGACGGGCCGTTCATATTTATCTTCAGCCAGCGGCAGGAAGGAGAACAAGGCATCCAGGGCGCCGGCAAGGGCAAGAACCGGCGTATCGGCTTCCAAGGCCGTCGCCGCCTCCATAACGCGCTCGATCAATCGCGGCGGCGTCCCATGGCGGACCAAGGCCTGGCGCACTATCTCAGCGGGATTCTGGACTTCGGGTTCTTCGGTCGCCTCCAGGGCCTCCGCATCAGCCGCGCCCTCTTCGATAGCCGCCGTAATCCATGCATCCAAGCCGTTTTCGCCCTCCCTGGTTGAGACGACGAGGGCATCGTCGCCCATTTCCTGGCGAACAAGGTCCATGGCCTCAACCATGGTGGGGGCGGAAAAGGTCTTGAGGCGCATGATGCCAGCTTCCTCTACCGCCTAGATTTGTGCAACCGTCTTGATGCGAGCCTTGGAATGAATCTCGTTTTGGGACATGACTGCGGTCATTGATCGGAACCGCTCAACGATGGAACGCACATAAGGCCGGATTCCGGGGCTGGTTAGCAGAACGGGGTTCTCGCCCATCATGGCTTGGCGTTCGAAGGTGGTACGCAATGCCGCAATAAACTCCTGCAAGCGCGACGGAGCCATGCTGAGCTGTTTTTCCTCGCCCTGGCCGACCAGGGACTCGGCAAAAGCCTGCTCCCATTCCGGAGACAGGGTCACCAGCGGGATCACGCCTTCGTCGTTGGTCGCGAGGTCGCTGATCTGACGTGCCAAGCGCGCCCGGACGTGTTCGGTAATCAGCATGATGTTCCGAGTGTGCCCGCAAGCCTCGGAGATCCCCTCGAGGATGGTCGACAGATCGCGGATCGAAACCCGCTCGGCAAGGAGGTTCTGTAGAGCCCGCTGCACGCCGCCGACTGAAATCTGCGTCGGAACCATATCGGCAATTAGCTTCTGCTGATCCTTGTCCAACTCGTCCATGAGCTTCTGGGTCTCCGCGTAGGACAACAGCTCGGCCATATTGTCCTTGATCACCTCGGTGAGGTGCGTGGTGATCACCGTCGAGGGATCGACCACAGTATAACCGCGGAAGAGCGCCTCCTCGCGGTTGGACTCCTCTATCCACATGGCGGGCAGCCCGAATGTGGGTTCGGTGGTCTTCTCGCCCGGCAGCGTGATCTCCTCACCGCGCGGGTCCATGACCAGGAGCATGTTGGGACGGAGATCGCCGCTGCCGGCTTCGATCTCCTTGACCCGGATGGCGTAGGCGTTGGCCGAAAGCTGCATGTTGTCCTGGATGCGAACGGACGGCATGACAAATCCGACGTCCGCAGCCATTTGACGCCTCAACGCCTTGATCTGATCCGTCAGCCTTTGGCCTTCACGGGGATTGTTGATGAGGGACAGAAGGCCATACCCCAACTCGAGCCGGATGTAGTCGATTCTAAGTGCCGCGGAAATGGGTTCTTCAGCCACGGGCGGCTCGACCGCCTCTTCCTCGGTAACGCGTCTCTCCTCCGCTTTCTGAACTTCCTGCTGACGGTTGACCCACCAGGCCGTGAACCCGGTGAGGCTGGCCAGAACCAGGAACGGTAAGGCAGGGATGCCGGGGAGGATAGCCAGTGCCGTCAGCAGGAAAGAACTCAGCCCCATGGCCTTCGGGTGGCCGCCCAACTGCTGGAAAAGGGCAACTTCGGTGCGTCCTGCCACGCCGGCCTTGGTCACCATCATACCGGCCGCCGTCGAAACGATGAGTGCCGGGATCTGGGACACCAGGCCGTCACCGACGGTGAGCCGCGTGTACGCACCCGCCGCATCCGAGAAGGACATGTCGTTCTGGGCGACACCGATGATCATGCCGCCGATGACATTGATGAAGGTGATCAGCAGGCTGGCGATGGCGTCACCCCGAACGAACTTGGCAGCACCATCCATGGAGCCGAAGAACGTGCTCTCATCTTCCAGTTCCTTGCGCCGTGCCTTAGCTTCGTCTTCGTCGACGAGGCCCGCCGACAGGTCGGCATCGATCGCCATCTGCTTGCCCGGCATGGCATCCAACGAGAAGCGCGCCGACACTTCGGCAATGCGGCCCGACCCCTTGGTGATGACGATGAAGTTCACGATCACCAGGATGCCGAAGACAATGATGCCGATGACGAAATTGCCGCTCATAACAAAGCTGCCGAAGGCTTTGATTACCTGTCCGGCGGCATCCAACCCCTCGTGGCCGTGAGCCAGGATCAAGCGGGTGGAGGCCAAGTTGAGAGACAGGCGGATCAGGGTCGCCAGCAACAATACGGTCGGGAAGGCACTGAAGTGCAATGGCTTCTCGATGGCCAGAACGGTCATCAGGATAAGCACGGAGAAACTCACCGAGAATGCGAGGCAGAGGTCGAGCAGCCACCGGGGCATCGGCAGAATGAGAACCACGAGGATGGCCACCACTCCGAGGGCAAGGGCGATATCGCCCCTCTTCAGAATCGAAATTACCTTTGCAGCGATGTCGATTCCGGTGCCTTCCACCTGTGATGTGGACGCCGGTGCGGTGGAGGAAGGGGGGGTAGGCGCGGCCTCAACCATAACTCATTTTCACCTCATCACGATGCCGGACGCACCCCTTCGCCCGGCACGGGGACCGAGACTCCATCCCCAACGTATTGCTTGAGCTTGTTCCGGAGTGTGCGGATTGAAATACCCAGGATATTCGCGGCATGTGTGCGGTTGCCCAGACAGTGGTGCAGGGTGTCGATGATAAGATCCCTTTCCACGTCGGCGACCTTTCGTCCCACCAGACCCTTGGTATCCGCATCTTGCTCCACCCCCGGGCTGCCGGCGCCTTCCGTTCCACCTGCGAACAGCGGCGGCTGTAGAAGGATCGCCTCGACAGTGATCTCGGCCCCCGACGCCAGCAGGATGGCCCGGTGTATGGTGTTTTCCAATTCCCGGACGTTTCCGGGCCAGCCATAGTCCATCAATCTGCGCTTGGTGTCTTTGGCCAGCGGCCGCAGGTCGATATCATTGGCTTTCGAGTATTTGCCGACGAAGTGTTCGGCGAGGATCTCAATGTCCTTGGGCCGGTCTTTCAATGCAGGCAGGCGCAGGTTGAGCACGTTAAGCCGGAAGTATAGATCTTCGCGGAAATTCCCCCGGGCAACCTCTTGTTCCAAATTTTGATTCGATGTTGCGATGATCCGCACGTCTACCTTGACCGGCTTGTTGCCACCGACACGGTCGATTTCCTTTTCCTGGATGGCACGAAGCAACTTGGCCTGGAGGCGCGGGTCCATTTCGCTGACTTCGTCGAGGAGCAGGGTGCCACCGTTGGCTTCCTCGAATTTACCGACCCGCTTGGCCACGGCCCCGGTAAAGGCCCCCCTCTCATGGCCGAATAATTCGGACTCCAGGAGGTTTTCCGGAATGGCAGCACAGTTGATGGCAACGAAGCGGCTGCCTATCCGCCGGCTCTTTTCGTGGACATAACGGGCCATCAGTTCCTTGCCGGTTCCAGATGGCCCGGTGATTATGATACTGGCCTCGGACGGCGCCACCTGATCTGCCAGCTTCAGGACATCGGCCATCGCCGGGTCACGGTAGATCAAGGCGTGGCTTTCCTCGGTAACCGCTGCCAACACCGCCGCAATGAGCTCGGTGCTGGGCGGCAGGGGTACGTACTCCTTGGCTCCGGCCTTGATTGCCCGAACGGCAGCCTGCGTGTCATTGCCAACGCCGCAGGCAACGACGGGCACGGTGATGTGTTCGGACTTGAGACTCTCGATGAGAGTCCCGATCTCCAGCTGAACGTCGGCCATGACCAGATCCACACCGCTGCCCGACCGGATGACTCCGAGCCCCATCTCGATATCGTCCGCTTGCTGCACCTTGGCCCCTTGGGCGATGGCGATCTGGCTGGCGTCCCCGATCTGTCCGTTAAGAGTACCGATGACGAGTAGCTGCATGTCGTTGTCTCTTTCCGAGCTTCGGCTCAATCGAAATAGTGCACCCGCATGGACGGGGGCAGGACGCTGTTGAGCAGCATTTCGAGACGCCGGGGGTTTTCCTGGCGCCCAATCGACGCGGCGCCCATCAGGTAAAGATTGGCGATGAGGGCCTCTTCGGTCGAGTTGCGTTCGAGTTTTGCCGCCATGGGCGAAAAGACCATATTGGCCAACACGGCACCATAGAAGGTGGTCAACAGGGCCACCGCCATGCTGGGGCCGATGCTGGAGGGATCATCCAGGTTACCCAGCATCTGCACCAGGCCGATCAGCGTCCCGATGAGTCCCATGGCAGGTGAGAACTCGGCGGCACGCTTCAGCACGCTGGCACTCTTGGCGTGCCGTTGCTGGGTTGCGTGGATATCACGCCTGAGGATGGCCTCCACCTCCTCACCCGGGGTGCCGTCCACAACCATAGACATTCCCTTGAACAGGAACGGATCGGACCTCAGGCCGTCAAGGATGCCCTGCAACGAAAGCACACCCTGCTTGCGGGCAAGCTCGGCCAACTGCAGGATCTGGACGGCCGTTTCTGACGCATCCCGCATGGAATAGAAAATCGCCTTAAGGCTCACCTTTGCCGTTCTCCCGATTTCAGAAAAGGAGAAGCACATGGTAGTTACCGCGATCGTACCGCCGATAACGATGAGCACGGCCGGAATATTAACGAACGACGCGGGGGATCCGCCCAGCACGATAGCCCCCGCTAGCAGTCCGAAACCGGAAATCAGGCCGACCACGGTGGCGAGATCGACCCCGGATTTGGGTTTTGCGACAGCGATATTTGCCCCTTCAATCATGCATCAGACCTATGTCCGCTCCGACTTGATGATTTCCGTCATGGTCACACCCAGGCGATCTTCGACCACGACCACTTCGCCTCGGGCAACCATACGGTTGTTGACGTAGATATCTATCGCCTCGCCAACTTTGCGGTCCAGTTCAACCACGGCGCCTCTTCCCAACTTAAGGAGTTGGCTGACATGCATGGTCGCCTTGCCGAGCACGGCTGAAACCTGGACTGGAATGTCGTAGACAGGCTCAAGATCTTTGGAACTGCGCGGCACATCCGGGATGTCCCGGAGTTCCATATCGTCCTCGGGCATCTCGTCTTCCGGCCTTGCGGCCGCCTTGACGCCGTCATCCAGATCAGCCAGTTGCAGTTCTTCGTCTTCGGTCATAGCGAGACCCCAGAGGTTTGGCCATCAATGTTCAATCGGGCTCATCGGTCATGCCGTCCACCGACACCCCGCCCATTTCACCCTCGAAACCCTGGTCCTGATCGCTCCTTTCCAGGGACTCCACTTCCTCCGTCATATGTACCACATCCGCCTCGCCACTTCCTTCAACAGGAGCAGGCTCTTTTAGAGCGGAGCCGTCTGGTTCGCCGGATGGCAGATCTTCCGCATGCATATCTGAAGCTGGACCGGCCTCCGGATCGAGTTCCGGAGGCGTCTCCGAAGCCTGGCTCTGTGGCGGGGACGGTATCTTCGTCCGGTCCTGACCTCCCCCTAACTCATTGTCGTCAATGGATGTTTCCAAGTTCCGCTCGATAATTTCATCGATCTCACGCCACAGCGCCTGTGCATCTCGCTCGGCTCCGCCATCGCCCCATTCGATGCGGCAATCTCCGACCGAAAGGTTCGTATCCTCAAGAACGGTGATTTTCCCTTCATAACCTCGGGCGGCAGCAACGTCTTCAATTCGACCTTCGAGAATGGTTCTCGCCTCCGAATCGACGCGGATCAAGATACGCGGTTCCTCCAGGACCCGCAGGATCGCTTCTTCAACCGTCACCTCGACTTCACGCAGGCCGTTACGCCGATTGAACTCGGGAAACGTCTTATGCATCATTACTGCGGCCACCGAGACAGCACTCCTTACGGCCTCATCCCTGTCCGCCGCGCGCCCGTGCATGAGATCTGACATTTTGGCACCGATAATATCCAGGGCATCGGCGGCACGCCGTTCCGTTGCGGCACTGGCCTCCCGGAGTCCCTCTTCGATCCCTTTCTTGTAGGCGACCTCGCGCGCCATCTCCAGGTCTTCCTCGCTGAAGGTCGGGATCTCCACCGCTGGTTCGGCCTCGACAGCAGCCTCGGACTCCTGCTCTTCAGGCCCTTCCTTTATGTCCGGCTCCTTCTTCGCCTGTTTCACATCGAAGGAACGGTCGAAGAGGAATTTCTTAACCTCCGCCATTGGTATCCTGAATCCTCGCGCGTTAATAGACTAGTTGCTCTTCCTCGCCGGTGCCGGCAACGACGATCTCGCCGGTGTCGGCCAGCGCCTTGGCCACGGTGACGATGGCCGCCTGGGCCTCGTCCACGTCCTTGAGCCTGACCGCGCCCATGACTTCCATATCCTCGCGCATCATCTTGCCGGCGCGCT
>PIVK01000009.1 GCA_003354135.1 Rhodospirillales bacterium | reverse complement strand
TGCGGTGGCGACACCGACCACACCGGCGCCGAGCACCAGGACCCTCACGATATAAATCCTCCGATCAGAATGACCGCGCCGTTATAGAGCGGCCGGCCGATTTCCGCTAGGCTGGTCCCATGACCGGACACGAACTGCTGAGCGTCGAGGAAATGTACAGGGCCGATGCTGCGGCAATCGCCGGCGGCGTGCCGGGCCTGGAACTGATGGAGGCGGCCGGCGGCGCCATCGTCCGCGAGACCCGCACCCGCTGGCAGACTCGCCCCGTCACCATCCTCTGTGGGCCGGGCAACAACGGCGGCGATGGATTCGTCGCCGCCAGGCTCCTGAGCAAGGCCGGCTGGCCGGTGTGCGTGGGGCTATTGGGCTCACCGGAAAAGCTCAAGGACGACGCCGCCGTCAATGCCGCGCGCTGGACCGGCGGCATCTCGCCCCTCGGGCCGGAATTGCTCGACGGCGATCCTCTGGTCATCGACGCCCTGTTCGGTGCCGGGCTCGGCCGTCCCCTGGCGGGAATGGCGGGCGACCTGATCGAAACAGTCAATGCACGGAATCTCGATTGCGTCGGCGTCGATATACCGAGCGGTGTGCATGGGGATTCCGGCGCTGTTCTCGGCACCGCCCCCCGATGCCGGGTCACGGTCACCTTCTTCCGCCCCAAACCCGGGCATATGTTGCTGCCGGGGCGCGATCGGTGCGGAGAAGTCGTGGTGGCCGACATCGGCATCCCCGAGTCCGTGTTGGAAGACATTGCCCCGGCCACGGCCCCCAACCACCCGTCGCTGTGGCTGGGCCTCTTCCCCTGGCCGGATTCGTCAAGCCACAAGTACACCCGCGGCCACGCGGTGGTCGTGGGCGGGGCGCGGATGACCGGCGCCGCGCGGCTGGCCGCTGCGGGGGCCCGCCGTGCCGGGGCGGGACTGTTGACCATTGCCGCGCCTCCAGAGGCAGCAACCGTCTACCGGAGCGGCGAGCCGGGCGTCCTGGTGCATGACACCGGGGATACGGGGGCTTTCGACCTCCTGCTGCGGGACCGGCGCAGGAACGCCGTCCTCGTGGGGCCCGGATGCGGGGTGGAAGAGATCACGCGCGAACGGTCTTTGGCAGCCCTGCAGGCCGGCAAAGCCGTCGTGCTGGACGCGGATGCTCTGACCGTCTTCGCCAACGCCCCCGAAACCCTTTTTGCCGCTATCGGTGACGCACCGTGCGTGCTGACCCCGCACGAAGGTGAGTTCGCCCGCCTGTTCCCGGACCTTATAGGCGATTGCCTGACACGGGCCCGGGCGGCCGCAGCGGCCAGCGGCGCGGTGGTCCTGCTGAAAGGCCCGGATACCGTGGTTGCGGCGCCGAACGGACGGGCCGCCATCACCGGAAACGCACCGGCGTGGCTTGCCACGGGGGGAACGGGGGACGTCCTGGCCGGCCTCGTGTTGGGGCTCCTGGCCCAGGGTATGCCCGCCTTCGAGGCCGTCTGCATGGCCGCCTGGATGCATGGCGAGGCCGCCAAGGACATCGGCCCCGGACTGATCGCCGAAGACCTGTCCGGGGCAGTTCCCAGGATTCTGAAAAGGCTGAGGGCGCTCAGCTCGGCCTGATGGTGTGGAGGAAGGAGCTGACCTCGGTGCTCAGCTTTTCGGCCTGAGACGCCAGCTCGCCCGCGGCCTCCAGCACCTGCGAGGCGGCGTTTCCGGTCTCGGTGGCCTGCTGGGTGACCTCGTTGATGTTGGTTGTCACCTCGGTGGTTCCAGACGATGCCTGCTCGACATTTCGGGCAATCTCCTGGGTCGCCGCGCCCTGTTCCTCGACTGCGGCCGCGATGGCCGACGAGGATTCGCTGATCTCGCCGATCGTGGAGCCGATGCCCTGAATCGCATGCACCGCATCCTGGGTCGCGTTTTGGATTCCAGTAATCTGAGCCGAAATCTCCTCGGTCGCCTTGGCCGTTTGGTTGGCCAGGTTTTTCACTTCCGAGGCCACGACGGCAAAGCCCTTGCCGGCCTCGCCGGCGCGCGCAGCCTCAATGGTGGCGTTCAAGGCAAGTAGGTTGGTCTGGCTGGCGATGTCGTTGATCAGGCTTACCACTTCGCCGATCTTCTGTGCCGCCTCGGCCAGGCCCTGGACCTGGTCGTTGGTCTTTTCCGCCTCGGCGACGGCGCCATTGGCGGTATCCGTCGACTGGCTCACCTGACAGCTGATTTCGGCAATGGAGGCCGACAGCTCTTCCGCTGCGGCCGCCACCGTCTGTACGTTGGCCGAGGCGTCTTCGGCGGCCGAGGCGACAACGGTCGCCCGCTGCGATGTCGAATTGGCCGTTCCCTCCATGGTGCGCGCCGTCGACTGCAGCTGGGTGGCGGCGGAGGCGACGATCTCGACCATGCCCTTGATGGTCTGCTCGAATCGGTCGGCATGTTCGCGTAGAGCCCGGTCCGCGTTCTCCTTGGCCACATCGAAATAGATGGACGTCACCATGTCCATGTCCAGGAAAACGGCGCGGTTGATGGCCTGGAGGATCTGGCTTAGGCGCTCAGGTTTTTTACGGTAGGCCGTCTTCGTGATCTCAACCAGCCGGTTGAGGATGAAGCAGTAGCCGGCCATGTACCAGCGGGGCTCCAGGCCCACACGCTCGTGGGCGCGACCGATCCTGTCCACCTGGGCTATGTAACTCTCGCCGAAATTGGCGTTGAAGATATTGTCCAACCAGTGCTTTTTCTGCTGCACCCGGCTCCTGTCCAGGACATCCTGGGTCAGGAACATGGCCTTCATCTGCGGCCAGGCGGTGACGTGGGCGTAGAATTCATCGAGAAGGGAGTCGATCTGAGGTTCCAGAACCCGACGAAATTCCTTGAGGGCTGAAGACGTCTCCTCGTCCACCTGCAAGAACTTGAGTCGATTTTCCGTATCATAATTCCTGGACATGACCACCCCTTAAACTAAAAAATGCGTTTGGGCCGCAACCGGTTGAGCCCCGATCATATAGTGTGTCGGCCCCCAATTGCAAAGCTCAAGAATAGGCTCTGATCCGACAAGAGATATGGCGGGGCCGCAATTATCCCGCGACAGGCGAAATCATCTCACAAACTTCCTCGAATCAGCGCACTTGACCTACCTAGTCTCACCCCGCGTCTTCCGGAATCTGGAGTCTGCACCGCCAACGAAACCCGCTTTCAGCCACTCCCCTTGATTGGTCGAAATCAGCGGCAGTCACCAGCCGATTGACAGGTGCCGCCAATTGTATAGAGTTGCGCCCCGCCCGATCCTCTGAAACGAAGGGATCGGAAAGGGCGGGCGTGGTGAAATTGGTAGACACGCCAGGTTTAGGTCCTGGTGGCGGTAACGCCGTGGGGGTTCAAATCCCTCCGCCCGCACCAAATGGCCCCGCTCTCCTCACGTCATAGAACCAAATTTTCAACTGTTGGAACTCTCATGCAGGTTACAGAAATCAAGACCGACGGACTTACACACGAATTCAAGATTCTCGTCGGAGCCGACGAAATCGAAGAGAAGATGACCACTCGTCTCAACGAGATGGCTAAGACTGTGCACATGCCGGGCTTCCGTCCCGGCAAAGTTCCGGTGCACCTGCTGCGGAAGAAATACGGGTCTTCCGTCATGGGTGAGGTCCTGGAACTGACGGTCAACGAGAGATCCCAGGACACCATGGCCGAGCGCGGCCTGCGCCCGGCGGTCCAGCCCAAGATCGAGATCACCTCGTTTGACGAGGGCAAGGACCTTGAATTCACCATGGAGATCGAGGTTCTGCCCGAGATCGAGCCCATGGACTTTTCCGAGCTCAAGCTGGAAAAGATGGTCAGCGAGGCGGCGGATGCGGAGATCGACCAGGCCCTTGAGCGTTTGGCTACAGCCCATAAGGGCGGTCAGCCGGTAACCTCCAAGCGCAAGACCAAGGCCGGCGACATCGCCGTCATCGACTTCGTGGGCTCCGTCGACGGGGAGGAGTTCCCGGGCGGCAAGGCCGAGGGATACCACCTGGAACTGGGCTCGGGCAGTCTCATACCGGGCTTCGAGGACCAGATCATCGGCGCCACGGCCGGCAGCGATCTGACGGTTAAGGTCACGTTCCCGGAGGATTATGGTGCCGCCGAGTTGGCGGGCAAGGCCGCCGATTTCGCCGTCACGGTTCAGGAAATCCGGGAACCCACACCGGCCGCCATTGACGACGAACTGGCCAAGAAGGCGGGTCTGGACTCGCTGGACGCTCTCAAGAAGGCCATCAAGGAGGAGCACGACAAGGAATACAATGCCTTGTCCCGTCAGCGCCTCAAGCGCAACCTCCTGGACGAACTCGCCGAAGCCTATACCTTCGAGGTCCCCGCGACCATGATCAAACGGGATTTCGACAGCGTCTGGAAACAGTACGAGCAGCGGCTCGAACAGGGGCTGGAGGAAGACGAGAAGGATGCGGCCAAGTCCGAAGACGAAAAGAAGGAGGAGTTCCGCTCCCTGTCCGAGCGCCGGGTCCGCCTGGGCTTGGTACTGGGGGAAATCGGACGGGTGAACAACATCGAAGTCACCCAGGAAGAGATCAACAAGGCCATGATGGCCGAAGCCCGCCGCTATCCGGGCCAGGAGCAGGCGTTCCTCGATTTCTTCAAGAAGAATCCCCAGGATATGGAACAGGTTACTGCGCCGCTCTATGAGGACAAGGTGGTCGATTTCATCCTCGAGATGGCCACGGTCAACGAGAAAAAAGTCCCGGTCGACGACCTGATGAAGGAGCCCGAGGAAACGCCCAAGAAGCCTGCGGCCAAGAGGAAAGCGGCGCCCGAGAAGAAGGCGGCACCGAAGAAGGAGGCCACCGCGGCCAAAAAGCCTGCGGCGAAGAAGGCCCCAGCCAAGAAACCCGCGGCGAAAAAATAGGAGAAGGAGGGCGCCATGTCCGATCAGGTACGAACCACCATGCAGGGGCTGGTCCCGATGGTCGTCGAGACGACCAACCGAGGCGAGCGGGCGTACGACATCTATTCGCGCCTCCTCAAGGAGCGCATCGTCTTTCTCACCGGCGGGGTCGACGACCACGTGGCGAGCCTGATCTGCGCCCAATTCCTGTTCCTGGAGTCCGAGAACCCGACCAAAGACATCGCGTTCTACATCAACTCGCCGGGCGGCATCGTCACCTCGGGGTTGGCCATCTACGACACCATGCGCTACATCCGCCCCGACGTTTCCACCCTCTGCATCGGTCAGGCGGCATCCATGGGCTCGCTCCTGCTGGCGGCGGGCGCGGCGGGCAAACGCTATGCGCTTCCCAACGCTCGGATCATGATCCACCAGCCCTCGGGCGGATTCCAGGGGCAGGCGACGGACATCGAGATCCACGCCAGGGAGATCCTGTCGCTACGTACCCGTCTCAACGGGATCTACGCCGAGCATACGGGCAAGAAGATCGAGGAGATCGAGGGGGCCATGGAGCGCGACAAGTTTATGCAGCCCGAGGACGCCCAGGAATTCGGCCTGATCGACGAGATTGTCGTCAGTCGTCCGCTTTCGGACGACGACGAAGACGGCTAATTCGGTCGCGGGGGTGGTTTTTCCGCTTTCCGGCCCCATATTATAAAGGACTCCTGGGGCGGCCAACCGGGACCGACCCATGCAGAATTCCGCAACAATCGGCCTGGGACGGTGTTTGGCTCACGATTTTCCAATTGTGCGGCAAGTCCCCTCGGGGATAACATAACGGCCACAGAGACGATGAGACGAACGGAGTGTCCATGAGCAAGTCCAGAAGCGGCGACTCGAAGAACCCCCTCTACTGTTCGTTCTGCGGCAAGAGCCAGCACGAGGTTCGCAAGCTTATTGCGGGGCCGACGGTGTTCATCTGCGACGAGTGTGTCGAACTCTGCATGGACATCATCCGTGAGGAGCACAAGACCAGCCTCGTGAAATCGGGCGACGGCGTTCCAACCCCGCACGAGATCGCCACCGTGCTCGAAGACTACGTTATCGGCCAAGAGAAAGCTAAGCGTGTTTTGGCCGTCGCGGTGCATAATCATTACAAGCGACTCAGCCACGACGCCAAAAGCAACGAAGTCGAACTGAGCAAGTCCAACATCCTGCTCATCGGCCCGACCGGGTGCGGCAAGACCCTGCTGGCCCAGACCCTGGCCCGGATCCTCGACGTGCCCTTCACCATGGCCGACGCGACCACACTGACCGAGGCCGGTTACGTGGGCGAGGACGTGGAAAACATCATTCTCAAGCTGCTGCAGGCTGCCGACTACAATGTCGAGCAGGCCCAGCGCGGCATCGTCTACATCGATGAGGTCGACAAGATCTCGCGCAAGTCGGACAACCCGTCCATTACCCGAGACGTGTCGGGGGAGGGCGTGCAGCAGGCCCTGCTCAAGATCATGGAGGGCACGGTAGCCTCCGTTCCTCCGCAGGGTGGGCGCAAGCATCCGCAGCAGGAGTTCCTGCAGGTCGACACCACCAATATCCTGTTCATCTGCGGAGGGGCATTTTCCGGGTTGGACAAGATCATTGCCTCGCGCGGCAAGGGGTCATCCATCGGCTTTGGCGCCGACGTCAAGGCGCTGGACGAGCGCCAGACCGGCGAGATTCTCCGCGAGGTGGAGCCGGAGGACCTGCTTAAGTTCGGCCTTATTCCGGAATTCGTCGGCCGCCTTCCGGTCCTGGCGACACTGGAGGATTTGGATGAGGATGCGCTGGTCGAGATCCTCACCAAGCCGAAGAACGCTCTGGTCAAACAGTACCAGCATCTGTTCGAGATGGAGGATGTCAGCCTGTCCTTCGTCGAGGGCGCGCTGAAATCAATCGCCATCAAGGCCGTGAAACGCAAGACCGGTGCCCGGGGGCTGCGCTCCATCATGGAGAACATCCTGCTTGACACCATGTTCGAACTGCCGGGCCTGGAAGGCGTCGAAGAGGTGGTGATCAACGGCGAAGTCGTCGAGGTTTCTGCCAAGCCCCTTTACATCTATGGTGACCGGCATGACGATGTCGAAACCAGCGCCTGAGGCTGCTGGCTATTGACCGCCCCCCTTTAGGGTCCCATTTCTTAACTGGATAATCACCGCAGTCCTCTATTCGCCGGGGCAAGTCGCCCGGGCGCACGAGGCCCAGGAGCACGAAAGACACCATGTTCCCCACGCCCCCCCAAGGCAATACCTACCCCGTCCTGCCACTTCGCGACATCGTCGTCTTCCCGCACATGATCGTGCCGCTGTTCGTCGGCCGGGAGAAATCGGTGCGGGCGCTGGAGGACGTCATGAAGGACGACAAGAAAATCCTGCTGGTCGCCCAGAAAAACGCGACTCAGGACGAGCCGATGCCCGAGGACGTCTATATGGTGGGGACCGTGTCCACGGTTCTGCAACTCCTCAAGCTGCCGGACGGAACGGTCAAGGTCCTGGTCGAGGGTGGCCAGCGGGGCCGGATCACCCGTTATACCGACAATCCAGACTTCTTCCAGGCGGAAGCGGTTCTGCTGAATGAGCAGGAAGACGAGGCGCAGGAGTTGGAGGCGCTGTCGCGCTCGGTAGTCACCCAGTTCGAGCAGTACATCAAGCTCAACAAGAAGATCCCGCCCGAAGTCCTGGTTTCCATCAACCAGATCGAAGATGCAAGCAAGCTCGCCGACACCGTGGCCGCGCATTTGGCGCTAAAGATCTCGGAAAAGCAGGAACTGCTGGAGATCGAGAGCGTCGCCGAACGCCTGGAGAAGGTCTATTCCTACATGGAATCCGAGATCGGCGTGCTGCAGGTCGAGAAAAAAATCCGCAACCGGGTCAAGCGCCAGATGGAGAAGACCCAGCGCGAGTACTACCTCAACGAACAGCTCAAGGCGATCCAGAAGGAACTGGGCGAGACCGACGACGGTCGCGACGAAGCGACGGAACTCGAAGAAAAGATCAAGAAAACCAAACTTTCCAAGGAAGCCCGCGAGAAATGCACGGCCGAACTCAAGAAGCTCAAGTCCATGAGCCCCATGTCGGCCGAGGCGACCGTGGTGCGCAACTACCTCGATTGGATGTTGGGCATCCCTTGGAAAAAGCGGACCAAGATCAAGAGGGACATCAAGCAGGCCCAGGAGATCCTGGATGCCGACCACTACGGCCTCAAGAAGGTCAAGGAGCGCATCCTTGAGTACCTGGCCGTCCAGCAGCGGACCAACAGGATTCGCGGCCCCATCCTGTGCTTGGTCGGGTCTCCAGGTGTCGGCAAGACGTCACTCGGCAAGTCCATCGGACGGGCCACGGGTCGCAACTTCGTCCGCATGTCCTTAGGCGGCGTGCGGGACGAGTCCGAGATCCGCGGCCACCGGCGTACCTATATCGGCTCCATGCCGGGCAAGGTCATCCAAGGCATGAAGAAGGCCAAAGCGTCAAACCCGCTGTTTCTGTTGGATGAAGTGGACAAGATGGGCAGCGACTGGCGGGGCGACCCGGCCTCGGCCCTGCTTGAAGTCCTGGATCCCGAGCAGAACAATACCTTCAACGACCATTATCTGGAGGTGGACTACGACCTGTCCGACGTCATGTTCGTGACCACGGCGAACACCATGAACATGCCTCCGCCGCTGCTGGACCGCATGGAGATCATCCGGCTCTCCGGCTACACCGAGGATGAAAAGGTCGAGATCGCCCGCCGCCACCTGATCGACAAGCAGATGGAGGCGCACGGGCTCAATGATCGTGAGTGGAGCATCTCGGAAACGGCGATTCGCGACATTATCCGTTATTACACCCGCGAGGCCGGTGTCAGAAACCTGGAGCGCGAGATCGCCAACCTAACCCGCAAGGCCATCAAGGAAATCATGATGGGCAACTGCGAGTCGGTGAAGGTCACGACCAAGAATCTCACCAAGTTCGCAGGCGTGCGCCGCTACCGATTCGGCATGATCGAAGAGGAGGATCTGGTCGGAATCACCACCGGGCTTGCCTGGACCGAGGTTGGGGGCGAACTGTTGTCCATCGAGGCCGTCGTCGTGCCGGGCCGGGGCAAGGTGACCATCACCGGAAAGCTGGGCGACGTCATGCAGGAGTCCATCCAGGCCTCGCGGTCCTATGTCCAATCCCGCGCCATCGACTTCGGAATCGAGCCGCCGCTGTTCAACAAGCGCGATATCCACGTCCACGTTCCGGAAGGCGCCACGCCCAAAGATGGGCCGTCGGCGGGCGTCGCCATGGTGACCTCCATCGTTTCCGTTCTGACCGGTATTGCGGTGAACAAGGACGTGGCCATGACAGGCGAGGTGACGTTGCGCGGGCGGGTACTCCCGATCGG
Organism: Rhodospirillales bacterium; assembly: GCA_003354135.1. Taxonomy (GTDB): domain Bacteria; phylum Pseudomonadota; class Alphaproteobacteria; order Rhodospirillales; family GLO-3; genus GLO-3. The sequence continues at coordinate 72,590 of PIVK01000009.1, read as the reverse complement.
CGGGCTCAAGGAGAAGCTTCTGGCGGCCTTGCGTGGCGGAATTAGGACCGTCCTCATCCCGTCCGAGAACGAAAAGGATCTGGCCGAGATCCCGGACAACGTGAAAAAGGGGTTGAATATCATCCCCGTCGCTACTGTGGACGAAGTCCTGGAAAGGGCCCTGGTTTCCACGCTCACGCCCATCGAATGGGACGAATCGAAAGATTTTGACACCGGTACGGCCATCTCGGAAAGTGGTGATGACGAGGATATGGGCGTCCTGACCCACTGATTCGGGGTCGAGGCCAAAAAAAGGGGGATTCGGTACGCGCTGTTGCACGTTTTTATACCTAGGATTGCCCACACTGATTCTTTTCCAAGAAACGAATCGGATAAAAAGAGAGAAAAGTGGAAAAAAGCGCAAAAACCTGGGGAAAACTCAGGTTCCGCGATTGACGCTGGCAGACGAGGCGGCTTAAGATGCCGCCCACTTCAGACCAATCCTAAGATAGGAGCGGTCACGAAACCCAAGTTTGACCCGAGCGAAGAGGGGGGCCTTAAGTTGAATAAGAATGATCTCGTCGCCGCCGTAGCGAGTAACGCAGGACTGTCCAAGGCGGATGCCGCCAAGGCAGTCGACAGCGTTTTCTCCTCCATAACCGACACCCTAAAGACGGGTGGAGACGTTCGTCTAGTCGGTTTCGGCACCTTCAGCGTCGCGCAGCGCGCCGCCACCCAGGGCCGCAACCCACGGACCGGCGAAGCCATCAAAATTCCTGCGTCCAAGCAGCCGAAGTTCAAAGCTGGTAAGGCGCTCAAGGACTCTGTTAACTAGGACCGTTCCTTGAGAACTGAAAATCGATGCCGGCTGCTTAACATGGGCAGCCGGCATTGTTTTCTCTCATCCATGCAACACCAGAGGGCGGTTAGCTCAGCTGGGAGAGCGAACGGTTTACACCCGTTAGGTCGGCGGTTCGATCCCGTCACCGCCCACCATCTTCAACCCAATGCCGCCGATTACAAGCTGATTGTAAACCGGGGTCCCCGGCGGAAACGGCGCAGTCTTATTTCGCCTGCCGTTCCAGAGGGTTGGAAGAAGCTTGAAGGCCCTCGGAATATCATGAATTTTATTCGACTTGACACTCCTCGGACCTGTCGATTACATGATCCCGCCCAGAGCGATCTGTGTTGATTTCTCTTGCTCCTTGGGGGTGTAGCTCAGTTGGTTAGAGCGCTGGCCTGTCACGCCAGAGGCCGCGGGTTCGAGTCCCGTCACTCCCGCCACTTTCTCGAGGTCTGACCGCAACCGGAATATGGCCCAATTATGACCGCTGACATGGACGCTCCGATCCTCGAGTATCTGCCTATCCTCATCTTTATCGGAATCGCTGTTGCCATCGCCGCGATCGCAGCCGGCGCATCGTGGATCGTCGCCCGCCAGAAACCCGACGTGGAGAAGAACTCTGCCTACGAGTGCGGCTTTGACCCCTTCGAGGACGCGCGCCACAAGTTCGATGTCCGCTTCTACCTAGTCGCCATCCTGTTTATCATCTTCGACCTGGAAGTGGCGTTCCTGTTCCCCTGGGCGGTGAGCCTGGGCGAAATCGGGATCTTCGGGTTCTGGTCGATGATCGTCTTCCTGGGTGTTCTCACCATCGGATTCATATACGAGTGGAAAATGGGGGCCTTGGAATGGGAGTGATCTCCGAGCAAGGAACACCTCTGCCTCCCGGACCCGAGCAGAACGCGCTGCTGGGAAGGGTGACCGGCGAACTTCAGGATCGCGGTTTCGTCATCGCCCAACTGGACAACCTGGTCAACTGGGCCCGCACCGGATCGCTGTGGCCTATGACTTTCGGTCTGGCCTGCTGCGCGGTGGAGATGATCCACGCTTACGTGTCGCGCTACGATCTCGACCGTTTTGGCGTCGTGCCGCGTCCCAGTCCGCGCCAATCGGATGTTATCATCGTCGCCGGCACGCTGACGAACAAGATGGCCCCGGCCTTCCGCAAGGTCTACGACCAGATGGCCGAGCCGCGCTACGTGATCTCAATGGGGTCCTGCGCCAACGGGGGCGGTTACTATCACTATTCCTATTCTGTGGTCCGCGGCTGTGACCGCGTTGTCCCGGTCGACGTCTACGTTCCGGGCTGCCCGCCGACGGCGGAAGCCCTGGTTTATGGTGTCCTCCAATTGCAAAAAAAGATCAAACGGACGGGCACGCTCTGGCGTTAGGCGAACTGAACAACACTGACAACAAAAAACATGTCGTATTAGAGGGGGGTCCGGAAAATGGATCTGGCGCTTCAAGATCTAGGTGACTTGATCGCCGCGGCACTTCCTCAGGAAGTGCAGGGGGTCGAGGTTCCGAGCGGCGAATTGACCGTCCGCGTGCAGCGCACTGCGGTGGTCAAGGTTCTGACCTATCTCCGTGACGACCCCCTTTGCCAATTCAAGCAGCTGATGGATGTCTGCGGCGCCGACTACCCGGAGCGCGAATACCGCTTCGAGGTTGTCTACAACCTCTTGAGCCTGACCCACAACGCCCGTATCCGCGTCAAGGTCGACACCGACGAGACCATGCCGGTCCCGTCGGTCACCAACGTCTTCAGTTCCGCCAACTGGTACGAGCGCGAGGTCTGGGACATGTACGGAGTTCATTTCAGCGACCATCCAGACCTGCGGCGGATTCTGAGCGACTATGGTTTCGAGGGGCATGCCCTGCGCAAGGACTTCCCGCTCACCGGGTACGTCGAACTGCGCTACGACGATGAACAGAAACGGGTGGTCTACGAGCCGGTCAAGTTGTCCCAGGAACTCCGGAACTTCGACTTCCTGAGCCCCTGGGAAGGACTGCTGCCCGAGAAAACCGCCGAGGCACCGCCGAAGGGCGAAGGGACCGCCTGACATGGCCGAGACTCATATCAAAAACTATTCCATCAATTTCGGGCCGCAGCATCCGGCTGCGCATGGCGTGCTGCGCATGATCCTGGAGATGGACGGCGAGATCATCGAGCGCGCCGATTCCCACATCGGCCTCCTGCATCGCGGCACCGAAAAACTGATCGAACACAAAACCTACGCCCAGGCGACGCCGTATTTTGACCGCCTGGACTACGTCTCGCCCCAGAATCAGGAGCACGTCTTCGTGCTGGCCGCCGAGAAGTTGCTGGGTATCGAAGTGCCGGAACGCGGGCAGTACGTCCGGGTTCTATTCGCCGAACTGGGCCGCCTACTCAACCATCTCTTCTCCACCACCGCCTACGCCATGGACATCGGAGCCATGACGCCGATGCTCTGGGCGATGGAGGAACGCGAACTGCTGATGGAGTTCTGCGAACGGGTCTCCGGCGCGCGCCTGCACATGAACTACTTCCGTATCGGCGGGGTCAGCCGGGATCTGCCGGAAGGCCTGTCGGATGATATCTGGGCCTGGACCGAACGCTTCCCGCAGGTGGTCAAGGATATCGAGACCTTGCTGGACGAGAACCGCATTTTCAAGCAGCGATCGGTAGACATCGGTGTCATCTCGGCCGAGGACGCTCTGGACTGGGGCTATTCCGGCCCCAACCTGCGGGCTGCGGGCGTACCTTGGGACCTGCGCAAGGCCCAACCCTATGACGTCTACGCCAAGATGGATTTCGACGTTCCCGTGGGCAAACACGGCGATTGTTACGAGCGTTATCTGGTGCGCATGGCCGAGATCCGCGAAAGCCTCAAGATCGTGCGCCAATGCCTGAACGAGATGCCTTCGGGCCCGGTCCAGCTTGACGACCGCAAGGCATCGCCGCCGCCCCGGGCCGAGATGAAGTCCTCCATGGAGGCCCTGATCCATCACTTCAAGCTGTTTTCCGAGGGGGTCCGCATCCCGGCGGGCGAGACCTACACCGCCGTCGAAGCGCCGAAGGGCGAGATGGCGGTTTACCTAGTCTCCGACGGTACCAACAAACCCTACCGCTGCAAGATCCGCACGCCCGGATTCGCCCACCTGCAGTCCATGGACCTGCTGTCGCGCGGCCACATGCTGGCCGACGCAGTGGCCAACTTGGGGTCACTGGACGTCGTGTTCGGGGAGATCGACCGATGAGCAGCCGTCCCGTTGCCCAAGACCTCGAGCAGCCCGAGTCCTTCACGTTCTCGGCGGAGAACGAGAAGGCCATCGCGGGAATCCTGGCCAAATATCCGGAAGACAAGAAAGTCAGCGCGGTCATGCCGCTCCTGGACCTGGCCCAACGCCAGCACGACGGCTGGCTGCCCCAGGCGGCCATGGACTATATCGCCGAGCGCCTCGGCATGGCGCCGATCCGGGTCTACGAGGTGGCCACCTTCTACACCATGTACAACTTGTCCCCCGTCGGGCGCTATCACGTGCAGGTCTGCACCAACATTTGCTGTTGGCTGACCGGATCGGACGAAGTGGCACATGCCTGCAAGGACACGTTGGGCATCGGCTTCGGGGAAAGCACCAAGGACGGATTGTTCACTCTGACCGAGGTCGAGTGCCTGGGCGCCTGCGTCAACGCACCCATGATGCAGATTAACGACGACTACTACGAGGACCTGACGGCCGGCGACACCAAGGCGATCCTGGACGTGCTCAGAACCGGCAAGATGCCCGCGACAACAGGGCCCCAGAGCGCCCGCAAGGGCTGTGAGCCCGCAAACGGCCTGACCACGCTCCAGGACATCCATGCCGGGGGAGGGGGCTCCTGATGCTCGCCGATAAGGACCGCATCTTCACCAACATCTACGGATTCCAGGAAAAGAGCCGGAAGGCCTGCATGGCCCGGGGCGACTGGGACAAGACGGCCGACATCATCAAGAAGGGCCGCGACTGGATCATAAGCGAAGTCAAGGATTCCAGGCTTCGGGGACGCGGCGGCGCCGGGTTCTCCACCGGCATGAAATGGTCCTTCATGCCCAAGGAAGCGGCCCCAGGGCGGCCCCACTTTCTCGCAATCAACGCCGATGAAGGCGAGCCCGGAACCTGCAAAGACCGCGAAATCATCCGCAACGAACCCCATAAGCTGATCGAGGGGGCGTTGCTGGCCGGCTTCGCCATCGGGGCGCATACGGCCTACATCTATATCCGCGGCGAGTTCTACCGCGAAGCGGAGGTTTTACAGACGGCCATCGACGAAGCCTATGAGGCCGGATTGCTGGGCAAGAACGCCGCCCAGTCAGGCTGGGACCTCGACATCTACATCCACCGCGGCATGGGGGCCTATGTCTGCGGCGAGGAAAGCGCCCTGATTCAATCGATCGAGGGCAAGAAGGGCCAACCGCGGCTCAAGCCGCCGTTCCCCGCCAACTGCGGCATTTACGGTTGTCCGACCACCGTCAACAACGTGGAGTCCATTGCCGTCGTACCGGCCATCCTCAGGCGCGGCGCTTCCTGGTGGGCGGGGATCGGGCGCGAAAACAACACCGGGATCAAGATCTACGCCATCTCCGGCCACGTGAACACTCCGTGTATCGTCGAGGATGCTATGAGCGTGCCCCTCAAGGACCTCATCGAAAAGCACGCCGGGGGCGTGCGCGGTGGCTGGGACAACCTTCTGGGCGTGATCCCCGGCGGTTGCTCGGTCCCGGTGATGCCCAAATCGACCTGCGCCGACATCCTAATGGACTACGACAGCCTGCGCGATGCCGGTTCTGGCCTTGGCACGGCGGCTGTTATCGTCATGGATAAGAGCACGGACATCATCAAGGCCATTACCCGCCTCTCCAGATTCTACATGCACGAGAGCTGCGGCCAGTGCACACCGTGCCGCGAGGGCACCGGCTGGCTGTGGCGCATGATGGAGCGCATGGTGGAAGGCAATATAGCTATAGAAGAGATCGACATACTGGAAGAGGTGACCCGCCAGATCGAAGGCAACACCATCTGCGCCCTGGGCGATGCGGCAGCCTGGCCGATCCAAGGACTGATCCAGAACTTCCGGCCGGAAATCGAACGGCGCATCGCCAAATTCAACAACCGGGCGGCTTGAGACGATGCCGAAACTGACCATTGACGGCCAGGAAGTCGAAGTCGAGGGCGGACTCACCATCCTTCAGGCCTGCGAGCAACTGGGAATCGAGATTCCTCGCTTCTGCTACCACGAACGCCTGTCCATTTCCGGAAACTGCCGCATGTGCCTGGTGGAGATGGAGCGCGCCCCCCGTGCCATCGCATCCTGCGCCATGCCGGTGGCCGAGGGCATGGTGATCCATACCGACAACGAGAAGGTGCGTAAGATGCGCCGCTCGGTGATGGAGTTCCTGCTCATCAACCATCCACTCGACTGCCCGGTCTGCGACCAGGGCGGCGAATGCGACCTGCAGGACTTGGCGGTGGCCTATGGGGTGGACCGCGGTCGCTTCCAGGAGAACAAGCGCGCGGTGGAAGACCACGATTACGGTCCCCTGATCAGCACCGCCATGACCCGCTGCATCCACTGCACCCGCTGCATTCGCTTCATCAACGAGATCGGCGGCATGCCGGTTCTGGGTGGCGTCTTTCGTAGCGAGAACCTGGAAATCGGCACCTACGTCGCGCAGGCCATCGACTCCGAGCTTTCGGGCAATCTGGTGGACGTCTGTCCCGTCGGTGCGCTGACGTCGAAGCCCTATGCCTTCCGCGCCCGTTCGTGGGAGCTCAGGAAGACGGAATCTGTCGATGTCCTGGATGCGGTCGGCAGCAACATCCGCATCGATTCCCGGGGCTCGGAAGTTATGCGCATCGTGCCTCGGATCAACGAGGACGTGAACGAGGAGTGGATCTCGGACAAAACCCGCCATGCCTGCGACGGACTGAGGCGCCAGCGCCTGGACACGCCCTATGTACGTAAGGACGGAAAGCTCGTGCCCGCCACCTGGGGCGAAGCCTTCGCCGCCATCAAGGACAAGATTCAGGGCAAGGCAGGCGAAAAGATCGCGGCAATCTCTGGCAATTTGGCGGATTGCGAATCCGTTTTACTTCTCAAGGAATTAATGACCTCCGTAAAATCTCCCAACATCGATTGTCGCCAGGACGGGGCGGCCCTCGATCCGGCGCATGCCGCCGGCTGGCGCTTTAATTCCACCATCGCCGGTATCGACGAGGCGGATGCCATCCTGCTGGTGGGCACCAACCCGCGTCTGGAGGCCCCCATCATCAACGCCCGCATCCGCAAGCGTTATCTCGCCGGCGGGGTCAAAATCGGCGTGATCGGGGAGCGTGCAGATCTCACCTACCTTTACGAGCACCTGGCCGACGATCCCAGCCAATTGAAGGGGATCGTCAACGGGCGTTCAGCCTTCACCAAGGTCCTCACGGCGGCTGCGAAGCCGATGATCATCGTCGGCCAGGGAGCACTCGCACGCCCCGACGGCGCGGCCATTCTTGCCATGTGCCGCAAGATCGCCGAAAGCTGCGGCATGATCGATGACAAGACTGGCTGGAACGGCTTCAACGTGCTGCATACAGCCGCCGCCCGCGTGGGCGGCCTGGAACTCGGCTTCGTCCCCGGGGACGGCGGACGCGACGTGGCCGGCATTCTGGATGGCGCCGAAGCCGGGGAGATCGAGGTCGTCTATCTGCTGGGCGCCGACGAAATCGACATGGCCAAGCTGGAAACCGCCTTCGTGGTCTACCAGGGGCACCACGGGGACACGGGGGCGAATGCCGCCGACGTCATCCTCCCGGGCGCCGCCTACACCGAGAAGAATGCGACTTACGTCAACACCGAGGGCCGGGTGCAGCAGACCCGGCTCGCCGTCTTCCCGCCTGGCGAGGCGAAGGAGGATTGGGCGATTCTCAGGGCGCTTTCCGAGCATCTGGGGCGCAAGATCCCGGCGGACAGCCTGGCCGAAGTGCGCGAACGCCTGGTCACGGCCAATCCAATCTTCGGCACCTTGGGCACCATTCAGGCCGCAGCGTGGGGAGATTTCGGAACCGAAGGTAATCCGGGGAGCGAGCCGCTGACGTCGCCCGTCAAGAATTTCTACATGACGGACCCCATCAGCCGGTGCTCGCCGACCATGACCGCCTGCACGCGCGCCTTCGTCACGCCGTCCGAAGGGGGTGACGAGGGAGAAGAGGGGACGGGAACCGATGGCTGAGTTCTGGCACGACTACATCTGGCCGACGCTCTGGATCGTCATCAAGATCGTCGCCATCATCCTTCCCATCCTGGTGGCGGTCGCCTACCTGACTTTCGCCGAGCGCAAGATCATCGGCGGAATGCATCGCCGGAAAGGGCCCAACGTGGTGGGTCCCTTCGGACTGCTGCAGCCCTTGGCCGATGGACTCAAATTGTTCCTCAAGGAAACGGTGCTGCCAACCCGCGCCAACCCGGTGGTCTTTTTCATAGCGCCCATGCTGACCTTCAGCCTGGCTTTGGTCGCCTGGGCGGTGATCCCCTTTGGCGACGGACTCGTGCTGGCCGACATCAACGTCGGTGTGCTCTACCTCTTCGCCATCTCTTCGCTTGGCGTCTACGGCATCATGATGGCGGGCTGGGCGTCCAACTCGAAATACGCCTTTCTCGGCGGCCTGCGGTCCGCAGCGCAGATGGTGTCCTACGAGGTCTCCATGGGCTTCATCATCATCACCGTGCTGCTCTGCGTCGGATCATTAAACCTGACCGAAATCGTAAATGCTCAGAAGACGGTCTGGTTCGTCATTCCCCTTCTGCCGATGGCAGTGATCTTTTTCATCTCGACGGTGGCCGAGACCAATCGTCACCCTTTCGACCTTCCGGAGGCAGAAGCGGAACTGGTGGGGGGCTTCAATGTCGAGTACTCGGCCATGCCCTTCGCGTTGTTCTTCCTCGGCGAGTACGCGAACATGATCCTCATGTCCGGCATGACCACGGTGCTGTTCCTGGGAGGCTGGCTGCCACCCTTCGATATCGTGCCGTTCACCTGGATTCCGGGACCTGTCTGGTTCGTGCTCAAGATATCGTTTCTGCTGTTCGTCTTCATCTGGCTCCGCGCCGCCTTTCCGCGGTACCGCTACGACCAACTGATGCGCCTGGGCTGGAAGGTGTTCCTGCCTATCTCCTTGGCAGCGGTCGTCATCGTCGGCGGCGTGGTGGTCGCCTTCGACATCCAGTCCGTGCTGGGCGCAAAGGGATAGGGGAAGACGGGTCATGAATCTGATTTCCGCCGGCATCCGTTCGTTCTTCCTCACCGAGCTTCTTTCGGGCATGGCGCTGACGCTGCGCTATATGTTCAAGACCCCGGTGACACTCAACTACCCGATGGAGAAGGGGCCGCTGAGTCCGCGCTTCCGTGGCGAACATGCCCTCAGACGCTACCCCAACGGCGAGGAGCGTTGCATCGCCTGCAAACTGTGCGAAGCCATCTGCCCGGCCCAGGCCATCACCATCGAGGCGGGCCCGCACGAAGATGACGGCTCCAGGCGCACCACGCGCTACGATCTCGACATGACCAAGTGCATCTACTGCGGCTTTTGCGAAGAAGCCTGCCCGGTGGATGCCATCGTCGAAGGGCCCAACTTCGAGTACGCGACCGAAACCCGCGAGGAATTGATGTACGACAAGCAGAATCTGCTCGCCAACGGCGAGCGTTGGGAAACCGAACTGGCCGAGCGCCTCCGGCGCGACGCGCCGTACCGGTGATGCGGGGAAAACGATGATCGAAGCCCTGGTCTTCTACATGTTCGCCTTCATCACCGTGGCCTCCGGCGTCATGGTGATATCGGCCAGGAACCCGGTACATTCGGTACTGTTCCTGATCCTGACCTTCTTCAACTCGGCAGGACTCTTCGTGCTGCTGGGCGCCGAGTTTCTGGCCATGATCCTGGTCATCGTCTACGTCGGCGCGGTAGCCGTGTTGTTCCTGTTCGTGGTGATGATGCTGGACATCAACTTCGTCGAGCTGCGCCAAGGATTCCTGCAGTACTTGCCCTTGGGCGGGGTTATCGGCCTGGTACTTCTGATCGAGATTGTGGTGGCGCTGGGCGGCATGAACATCGACGCCGAGGCCGCCGCGGGCGGAGCCGCGCCCACGCCAGCAAACCTCACCAATACCGAGGCCCTTGGGCAGTTGATTTACACCCACTACATCTATCTGTTCCAGGCTGCGGGCCTAATTCTGCTGGTGGCCATGATCGGGGCCATCGTGCTGACCCACCGCCGCCGTCCCGGCGTGCGCCGCCAGCGCATCTTCGATCAAGTGACGCGCGATCCGAAGGAGTGCATCGAACTCAGGAAGATCGAACCGGGGAAGGGGATCTGAGCCATGGACATCGGCCTCTCCCATTACCTCACCGTCGCCGCGATCCTGTTCACGCTGGGCGTGTTCGGCATCTTCCTCAACCGCAAGAACGTCATCGTCATCCTGATGTCGGTCGAACTGATGCTGCTCGCCGTCAATATCAATCTGGTGGCGTTCTCGGCGGCGCTCGGCGATTTGGTAGGGCAGGTCTTCGCCATGCTGGTCCTGACCGTCGCAGCCGCCGAAGCCGCGATCGGTCTCGCCATCCTGGTCGTGTTCTTCCGCAACCGCGGAAGCATAGCGGTCGAAGACATCAACACGATGAAGGGGTAGGGGAATCATGTATACAGCCGCGGTTTTCCTGCCTCTACTCGCCTCGGCAATCGCCGGGTTCATGGCCTTCCTTCCCGCCGAAGGAGAGAAGAAGCACACGATCGACAGTTGGTCGCAATGGCTCACCTGCGGTGCTCTGCTGATCTCCATGGTGCTCAGCTGGGTGATCTTCAAGAGCGTGGCGATGGACAGCCAGCCGGTTACCATCACGCTCTTCACCTGGATCGACTCCGGAACCCTGGAACTCAACTGGGCCATCAAGGTGGACCAGCTTACGGCGGTGATGATGTTCGTCGTCACCACGGTGTCGGCCATGGTGCACGTCTATTCCATCGGCTACATGCACCATGACGGTTCGATCCCGCGTTTTATGTCGTACCTGTCGCTCTTCACTTTCTTCATGCTGATGTTGGTGACGGCGGACAACCTGGTGCAGATGTTCTTCGGTTGGGAGGGCGTCGGCCTCGCGTCTTACCTGTTGATCGGCTTCTGGTACAAAAAGCCCGAGGCCAACGCCGCCGCCATCAAGGCCTTCCTGGTCAACCGGGTTGGTGACTTCGGCTTCGCGCTCGGTATCTTCGCCACCTACGTGCTGTTCGACACCGTACACCTGGACACCATCTTTGGCGCCGTATCCGGCAAAGCCGACGCCACCATAATCGTCTTAGGCACCGAGTTCCACGCCTTGACCGTCATCTGCCTGCTGCTGTTCGTCGGTGCCATGGGCAAGTCGGCACAGCTGGGGCTGCACACCTGGCTTCCGGACGCCATGGAGGGTCCGACCCCGGTCTCCGCCCTCATCCACGCCGCCACCATGGTGACGGCGGGCGTGTTCATGGTGGCACGACTGAGCCCGATGTTCGAATACTCGGACACCGCGTTGACGGTGGTGACCCTGGTCGGCGCCTCGACCGCCATCTTCGCCGCCACCATCGGCTGCGTGCAGAACGACATCAAACGGGTGATCGCGTATTCCACCTGCTCCCAGCTCGGTTATATGTTCTTCGCCTGCGGCGTCTCGGCTTATTCGGCGGGCATCTTTCATCTGATGACTCACGCCTTCTTCAAGGCGCTGCTGTTCCTAGGCGCCGGCTCTGTCATTCACGCCATGTCTGACGAACAGGACATCCGCAAGATGGGTGGCATCTGGAAGATGATTCCCGTGACCTACGCGCTGATGTGGATCGGCAGCCTGGCGCTGGCCGGCATTCCGCCGTTCGCCGGCTATTGGTCCAAGGACATCGTGCTCGAAGCGGCCTTCGCCTCCCACACCGGGATCGGCCAGTATGCTTTCTGGCTCGGAGTCTTGGCGGCGTTGCTCACCGCCTTCTATTCCTGGCGCCTGATCATTCTCACCTTCCACGGCAAGTCGCGGGCCGACGAAAAGGTCCTGGCCCATGTGCATGAGAGCCCGAAGGTGATGATCGTGCCGTTGCTGGTATTGGCCACCGGCGCCGTCTTCGCCGGATACCTGGGCTACGAGGGCTTCGTCGGTCGCGATGCCGTGGCGTTCTGGGGCAATTCCATTCTCGTCCTGCCGACGCACACGGCGATCGAGGCCGCGCACCACGTCCCGGCCTGGGTCAAGTACGCCCCCTTGGTTGTGGGCATCGCAGGCATCTCCCTGGCCTATTTCATGTACATGTACGCCACCAGCCTGCCCAAGATGCTGGCCGAGGCCTGGCGCCCCGTCTACCTGTTCCTGCTGAACAAGTGGTACTTCGACGAACTCTACGATTTCCTGTTCGTCCGTCCCGCCATGCGCCTGGGCAAAAACCTATGGAAGACCGGCGACGGCGATCTCATCGACGGGCTGGGACCGGACGGTTTGTCGGCCGTCGTCATGGATGTGGGCCGGAAGACCGCGCGGCTGCAGAGCGGCTATCTCTATCACTATGCCTTCGCCATGCTTGTCGGCGTTGCGGTGTTGGTCACCTGGTACATCTTGAGTTCGACGGCCTAAAGGGGAGGATGAGAAGACCATGAGCAGCCTCCATATCCTTTCCTCGCTGATCCTAATACCGCTGGCCGGCGCGGCCTTCATCTTCATCTTTCTGACCCGGGGCGACGAGAAGGTCATCGCGCGCAATGCCCGCTGGGCGGCGCTGTGGACATCGGGCTTCACCTTCCTCTGGTCGCTCTACCTCTGGTTCGCCTTCGACCGCACGACGGCGGACTTCCAGTTCGTTGAGCGCCAGGAATGGATGCCTGCCTATAACATCACCTATTACGTGGGCGTCGACGGTATCTCGGTGTTGTTCGTGCTGCTGTCCACTCTGTTGACCCCGGTCTGCATTCTCAGTGCCTGGGAAGCCGTGACCACGCGGGTGAAGGAGTACATGATCGCCTTCCTGCTCATGGAAGCCATGATGATCGGTATGTTCAGCGCGCTGGACATCGTGGTCTTCTATCTTTTCTTCGAGGCGGTCCTGATCCCCATGTTCCTGATCATCGGCGTCTGGGGCGGACCACGGCGCGTCTACGCGGCCTTCAAGTTTTTCCTCTATACCCTGCTGGGTTCGGTGCTGATGCTGCTGGCGCTCTTGGTCATGTACCAAACCGCGGGCACCACCGAGATTCCGGAACTGATGAACGCAGGCTTCCACCCGGACCTGCAGATTTGGCTGTGGTTGGCATTCTTCGCCTCGTTCGCCGTCAAGGTCCCCATGTGGCCGGTGCATACCTGGCTGCCCGACGCCCATGTCGAGGCGCCCACCGCGGGGTCGGTGATCCTGGCCGGCGTGCTGCTGAAGTTCGGCGGCTACGGGTTCCTGCGCTTCTCGCTGCCCATGTTCCCAGACGCGAGCGTCGTCTTCACGCCGCTGATGTTCACCCTTTCCATCATCGCGGTGATCTACACCTCGCTGGTGGCGCTGGCGCAGGAGGACATGAAGAAGCTGATCGCCTACTCGTCCGTCGCCCACATGGGCTTCGTCACCGTAGGCACCTTCTCGCTCAACCAGCAGGGAATCGAGGGCGCGATCTACCAGATGCTGAGCCACGGCGTGGTCTCGGCCGCATTGTTCCTCATCGTCGGCGTGGTCTACGACCGCATCCATTCACGCCGGATCTCCGACTACGGGGGGCTGGTGCACCGCATGCCGGTCTACGGGCTAACATTCATGCTGTTCATGCTGGCCTCGGTGGGGCTTCCGGGTACCGGCGGGTTTATCGGCGAGTTCCTGATCCTGCTCGGAGCCTTCAAAGCAGCCCCCTGGGTTGCGGCCCTGACGGCGACCGGCGTGGTTCTGAGTGCAGCCTATATGCTCTACCTTTACCGTCGTGTCATCTTCGGCAAGCTGACCAGGGAATCCTTGCAGAAGATCTCCGACATGAGCCGGCGCGAGGTCCTAGTCTTCGCGCCCTTGATTGTCCTGGTCCTGTGGATGGGCATCTACCCACCGTCATTCCTGGACGTCATGCACGTCTCGGTGACAAACCTGATTGAACACATGGAAACGGCGCGGGCCGGCGCGGATGCGCTCGCCCAGGCGGCCCGATAGCACGGGGAAGGGCGAAGACATGGCCTTGGCGGAAGTTCCCAACCTGATCCCGGCCCTGCCGGAGCTCTTCATGGCGGTGGCCGCCATGGCGCTCCTGATGCTGGGCGCGTTCCACGACCGCAGCACGGAAAAAGAGGCCAACAAGGCCGCGCGCCTGGTGTTGTACCTGAGCGTCCTCGCCCTGGGGCTCGCCACCCTGCTGCTGGTCATGGTTCCCGACGGACGTGTGGTCGCCTTTAACGGCCTGTTCGTAACCGATCCCTTCGCGACCTTCTTCAAGGTGTTGGTTCTGCTGGCCTCGGGCCTGGCCCTGATCATCTCGCGGGACTACCTGGAACGCCAGGGCGTGGCCCGTTTCGAGTACGGCGTGCTGATGATGTTCGCCACCTTGGGCATGATGATGATGGTCTCGGCCAATGACCTCATCTCGCTCTACGTTGGCCTCGAGATGCAGAGCCTGTCGCTCTACGTCATCGCCGCCTTCCAACGGGAAGACCCGCGCTCTACGGAAGCTGGCCTCAAGTACTTCGTCCTCGGCGCCCTTGCATCGGGCATGATGCTCTACGGCGCCTCATTGATCTACGGCTTCACGGGCGCCACAGGTTTCGACGCCCTGGCCGCGCATTTCGAGGGCGCTAATGGCCATGCGCCTCCGCTGGGCCTGGTCATTGGTCTCGTCTTTCTGCTGGCCGGTCTGGCGTTCAAAATCTCGGCCGCCCCGTTCCACATGTGGACGCCGGATGTTTACGAAGGTGCACCGACGCCGGTCACCGCCTTCTTCTCGGTTGGGCCCAAACTGGCCGCCATGGCGCTGCTGCTGCGCGTCGTCATGGGGCCGTTTGGTGAGCTGGCCGAACAATGGCAACAGGTGGTGGTTCTGGTCGCCATCCTCTCCATGTTCGTCGGTGCCTTCGCCGCCTTGGTACAGAAGAACATCAAGCGACTGATGGCCTACAGTTCCATCGGCCATGCGGGCTACGCCTTGATCGGCGTCGCCGCGGGGGGAGCTTCCGGCATCAAGGGCGTGCTGATCTACCTCGCCATTTACCTCTTCATGAACCTGGGCGCCTTCGCGGTCATTCTCACCATGCGTCGCGGCGAGCGAATGGTCGAAGGGATCAACGACTTGGCGGGGCTCAGCAAGACCAATCCCATGCTGGCCCTGGCGATGGCGCTCTTCATGTTCTCCATGGCCGGGATTCCGCCGTTGGCCGGATTCTTCGGCAAGTTCTACATCTTCCTTGCCGCTATGGAAGCCGAACTCTATGGGCTCGCCATCATCGGTGTGCTGACCAGCGTGGTGGGCGCCTTCTACTACATTCGCATCATCAAGGTGATGTACTTCGACGAGCCCACCGAGGCCTTCGACGGTCCCGTGGCGCCGGAGGTCAAGGGTGTTCTCTTATTCACCAGCCTGGTGGTGGCCTTCTTCTTCCTCTATCCCAGCCTGGTTCTTTCGGGTGCCGCCGCCGCCGCCGCCGCGCTGCTGGGAGGGTAGAGCAAGGAATGGACGCCGTCCTTCCCCAATCGTTCCACCTCGTTTCCTTGGAGACGATTGACAGCACCAGCAGCGAAGCCAGACGCCGCGCCCAGAGCGGTGCCGCCGATTCCACCGTCGTCTGGGCCCTTGAACAGTCGGCCGGGCGCGGTCGCATGGGACGCAGCTGGGTTTCCGAGCCGGGCAACCTCTATGCCTCCATCGTCCTTCGGCCTAGCTGCGGACCCGAGCGGGCAACGGAGTTTGCTTTCGTTGCCGCCAATGCGCTCGCGGAGGCCATTGCCACCGTCCTCCCCGGAGCCGACGTCACTTGTAAATGGCCCAACGATCTCCTGGTGGGCGGACGCAAAGTGGCGGGCATTCTGCTCGAAGCCGAGACAGGCCCGTCGGGGTCCTTGGATTTCCTGGTTGTCGGCATCGGAATCAACGTCGGTCATCACCCCGATGACGACGCGGTCCGGTTCCCAGCCACTGACATCAATGCCGAAGGCGCTACCGAGATGACCATTGGGGAACTTCTGGAAAGCGTGTGTTTTCAGTTTCATCGTCAACGAAAACTTTGGGAGCACGCGGGTTTCCGGCTCATCCGCGAAGCTTGGCTCGAACGCGCCTATGGCCTTGGCGGCATGATCGCGCTACGCTTGCCCGAGCGCACTGTCGGCGGTACCTTCCAAGGTATCGACGAACAGGGCGCCCTGCTGTTGAAGACCGATGGCGGAGTGGAGCGGATCCTGGCTGGCGACGTGCTGCCGGTCGCCTGACACATCCGAGCGAGCACCTCAGCCCATGCTTCTTGCCATTGATTCCGGCAACACCAACACCGTTTTCGCCGTCTTTGACGACGTCGGAGAAATTCGGGGTGAGTGGCGCGCTTCGACCGACACCAACCGCACCGCCGACGAACTGGGCGTCTGGCTGAATCAGCTCCTGCACATGGAAGGCATCAAGACGCCGCTGATCGACGCCGCCATCATCGCCACAGTGGTCCCGGCCAGTTTCTTCGCGCTCAAGACCCTGTGCCGCAAATACTTCGGGTGCGAACCGCTCCTGGTCGGTGCGCCGGGAGTCGAACTGGGGCTTACGATCTTGCTCGACAACCCGGACGAGGCGGGCGCCGACCGGCTGGTCAACGCGGTAGCGGCGCACGAACGTTACGGCGGCCCGCTGATCATCCTCGACTTCGGCACCGCCACCACCTTCGACGTGGTGGACAAGGAAGGCAACTACTGCGGCGGCATCATCGCGCCGGGCATCAACCTTTCGCTCGAAGCTCTGCACACGGCGGCGGCCAAGCTGCCCCGGGTCGCCATCGGGCGCCCCAAGGGGGTGATCGGCAAGGGGACGGTGAGCGCCATGCAGTCCGGAATCTACTGGGGCTACGTCTCCTTGATCGAAGGCCTGGTGGAACGCATTTCCGCGGAGTGCGGCGGCAATCCCACGGTTATTGCCACCGGGGGCCTTGCCGGCCTGTTCTCCGAAGCGACGATGGCCATTCGGCATGTCGACTCGGACCTGACGCTACGCGGCCTTCTCGCCATTCACCGACTTAACCAGAAAACCAGGACGGTTAGAAATCCATGAACGATGAACTGCTATTCGTGCCGCTGGGTGGCGCCGGCGAGATCGGTATGAACACCTACTTGTACGGGATCGGGCCGGCCGATGATCCGGATTGGCTGATGGTGGACTGCGGCATCACCTTTTCCGACGGAATATCGTCGGGTGTCGACGTCATCGTCCCCGACCTGCGGTTCATTGCCGAACGGCGTGACAAGCTCAAGGGCCTGGTCATCACCCACGCCCACGAGGACCATTTGGGTGCCATTCCCTATCTCTGGGATCGCCTGCAATGCCCGGTCTACGCCCCGCCCTTCGCTGCGGCGTTCCTTCGCAAGAAGCTTTCCGGCGATGCCCCCGACGCCGGGGTGCCGGTTCACGAATTCCCGATCGGCGGACGCATGAAATTGGGTCCCTTCGACCTTGAGAGCGTGCCCGTCACTCATTCCATCCCCGAGGCCACCGCACTCGCCATTCGCACCAAACTGGGCACGGTGCTCCATACCGGCGACTTCAAGTTCGATTCCAAACCTGTGGTCGGCGGACTGACAGACGAGACGGCCCTAATGCGTATCGGCGACGAGGGGGTTTTGGCCATGGTCTGCGACTCGACCAACGTGTTCGCCGAAGGCACCGTTGCGTCCGAGGGATCGTTGCTGGAAAGCATGACCCAGGTCATCGGCGGTTTCCGCAACCGGGTCGTGGTCTCCTGTTTTGCCTCCAACGTGGCGCGCCTCCTGACCATCTCGCGGGCCGCCGAGGCCAACGGGCGCAGCGTGGTGCTGGTGGGGCGGTCGCTGTGGCGCATCGTCGAGACGGCGCGCTCCTGCGGCTACCTCCGCGACACGCCGGAATTCCTGGACGACCGGAACGCGAAACACCTACCGAAGGAGAACACGCTTATCATCTCCACCGGCTGCCAGGGAGAGCCGCGCGCGGCTCTGCCCCGGATCGTCAGCGAGGCCCACCCCCGGATCAGGCTGGACAAGGGGGACGCCGTTCTGTTTTCGTCGCGCATTATCCCCGGCAACGAGATTGCCATCGCCCGGCTGCACAACGAGCTGATCCGCCGTGGCATCGAGGTGGTGACCGAGCGCGACCGTCCCATCCACGTCTCCGGCCACCCGGCACGCGGTGAGATGATGCACATGTACGACATGGTACGCCCCCAGATCGCCATCCCCATGCACGGCGAGACCATCCACCTCAAGGAACACCGTCGCCTGGCCCGCGACATCATCGGCATCCCACGCGTCGTGATGGCCGAGAACGGCTCCATGGTGCGCTTGGCCGGCGGCGACGGGGGAGCGGCCGATATCATCGACTCGGTCCCCGTCGGGGCCTTTGCCGTGGACGGCAACCGCCTGGTGGCCCTTCACGGCGAGATGATGCGCTCGCGGCGCCGGGCGCTCTGGAACGGAACCGTCGTTGTGACCCTGGTCACCGACAAGAGAGGCCGCCCCATTTCCCCGCCCAAGATCACCACGTCCGGCCTGGTGGAAAATGACGAATTGGACATTGAGGACGAGGCTGCGGAAGCCGCTGCCGCCGCTCTGGGGTCTTTGGCCGCCAAGGTGTTGACGGACAACGACGCCTTGACCGAGGCCGTGCGCATCACCGTGCGCCGTTTCTTCCGCAAGGCGTTGAACAAGAACCCCATCACCACGGTCCATCTTGTGAGGGTTTAGACAATAACCATGATCGGACGCCTGAACCACGTCGCCATCGCCGTGCCGGACCTTGAGGCCGCCTCCGCAACCTACCGCGAGACGCTGGGGGCCAAGGTCTCGGAGCCTCTGGATCAGCCGGACCACGGAGTGAGCGTGGTCTTCGTCGAGTTGCCCAACGCCAAGGTGGAACTCCTCCATCCCTTAGGCAACGGCTCGCCGCTGACCAAGTTCCTGGAGAAGAACCCGGCGGGCGGCATCCACCACGTCTGCTACGAGGTCGACGACATCCTCGCCGCCCGCGACTGGCTGAAGGAGAAGGGCGCGCGGGTCTTGGGCAACGGCGAACCCAAGACCGGGGCGCACGGCAAGCCGGTGCTGTTCCTGCATCCCAAGGACTTCTGCGGCACTTTGGTAGAGCTGGAGCAGGCGTGAGATCATGTCCTGGTACTGCGACGTGGCGCCGGGCCACCCCATCCACGGCCCCTATCACGATACGGAATACGGCTTTCCCACCGCCGACGAAGCGGTCTTGTTCGAGCGTTTGGCGTTGGAGATCTTCCAGGCAGGCTTAAGTTGGGAGATCGTGCTGAAGAAGCGCGCGGCCACGTATGAGGCCTTCCGGAGCTTCGGCGTCGATAGGGTGGCGGCCTTCGGGGACGACGACATCGCCCGTTTGCTGGGCGATCCCGGGATCATCAAGAACCGGCTCAAGATCGCATCCATCATCGAAAACGCAAGGCGTATCCAGGGTCTTCGCCAGAGTCACGGCGGCTTCGACGCCTGGATCGCCGCCCACCACCCCCTGACAAAGACAGCGTGGACCAAGCTCTTCAAGACCGCCTTCAAATTCACCGGCGGCGAGATCGTCAACGAATTCCTGATGAGCATCGGTTACCTGCCGGGGACGCATCGGGAGAACTGCCCGGTCTATTCCCGCATCGCTAAGTCGAACCCCGCCTGGATGGGTGAGGGGGAAGGTTTTTACGCCGACAATTAAATCGTCGGAAATTTGCCGCCAACAGCGGGAGGCGCTTTCCCATGGTGTCGGCGGGGCTCCTTCCGCTATACTTCGGGCATGAGGACCGCGGCATTCCTACTGGCGCTCCTCCTCGCCCTCCCGGCCCAGGCCGGGAGCCGGGGCAAGGTGTCCGAGCGAGACTGCAAGAAGCTGCTCAAGAACGCCCAGGTGGGCGCCGAGTACCAGCCCGGCGTCGACGTGCGCGGGCGTCGGGTCAAGGAAGCCGATCTCGGCGGCGGCTCCAAGATCAAGGTCCCCAAGGAGATCAGCTTCAACATCGGCGTCGACATCGCCGAGAAATACGGCCTGGACGGCAAGAACATCTCGGCCGAGGGCACCATCGGCAAGGTGACCGTCCGGGGCGACAAGGTCTACTGGAATGGCGAACGCCTAGGTGGCGACGAGGTCAACGCCGTCACCAACGCCTGCCGGCGCATCTATGGCCGGCATTAACGCCTCCTTTCCCCGTTGAGTTAACGCCGGGCATCGCTTAGAGTTCGCGCCATCGGATTCCCGGATCGATACCCCCTGTGCGAGGCGTTTTCCATGCGACTGTCCCGTTTCTTTATGCCGACACTCAAGGAGACGCCATCCGAGGCGCAGATCGTCTCGCACCGGCTGATGCTGCGCGCCGGCATGATCCGCCAGGCCTCGGCCGGCATCTATTCGTGGCTGCCGCTGGGCTATCGCGTCCTGAAGAAGATCGAACGGATCGTCCGCGAGGAGCAGGACATCGCCGGGTCCCAGGAAGTGTTGATGCCGACCATCCAATCGGCCGACCTGTGGCGGGAAAGCGAACGCTATGACGCCTACGGCCCCGAGATGCTTCGCATCACGGACAGGCACGATCGCGAGATGCTCTACGGTCCCACGGCGGAGGAACAGATCACCGACATCTTCCGCGGCTCGATCCGGTCGTACAAAGACCTGCCGCAGATGCTCTACCAGATCCACTGGAAGTTCCGCGACGAGATCCGCCCCCGTTTCGGCATCATGCGCGGACGCGAATTCCTGATGAAGGACGGCTACTCCTTCGACCTGACCAAGGATGACGCCCGACGGTCCTATAACCGCATGTTCGTCTCCTATCTCCGGACTTTCCAGCGCATGGGGCTCAAGGCGGTGCCCATGCAGGCCGAGAGCGGCCCCATCGGCGGCGACATGAGCCACGAGTTCATCATCCTGGCCGACACCGGCGAGACCAAGGTCCAGTGTCATAAGGACCTGCTGGGATTCGATGTGCCGGACGACGTCGACTATCAGGGCGACCTGCAGCCCGTCGTCGATAAGTGGACGTCGCTTTATGCCGCCACCGACGAGAAGTACGACGAAGTGCGCGCGGCCCAAATCGGAGACGCCCTGGTCACCGCGCGCGGCATAGAGGTAGGGCACATCTTCTATTTCGGCACCAAGTATTCCCAGTCCATGAACGCCGTGGTCAACGGCCCCGACGGCGAGGGCGTCCCCCTCGAAATGGGGTCCTACGGCATCGGTGTCTCGCGCCTCGTGGGCGGTATCATCGAGTCTTCTCACGACGAGAACGGCATCATCTGGCCCGAGAGCGTGGCGCCTTTCACGGTGGGGCTGATCAACCTGAAGTCCGGGGACGACGCCTGCGATACGGCCTGCGACGACCTCTATTCCCAGCTCCGGAAGGCGGGCGTCGAGGTGCTCTACGACGACAGGGCGTTGCGCGCCGGGCCTAAGTTCGCCGACATGGACCTGATCGGCCTGCCTTGGCAGGTGGTGATCGGACCCAGGGGCTTGGCGAACGGCATCGCCGAGGTCAAGAACCGTAAGACCGGCGAGAAGGAAGAGATGCCGGTCACGGGCATTGCCGACCGGTTTGCCGGGTAGGGGAGGCGGCAAGGCATGTTCTCCCGATTCGAATGGATGATGGCCATGCGTTACCTCCGGGCCCGGAGGCAGGAGGGCTTCATCTCGGTCATCGCCTGGTTCTCGCTTCTGGGAATCGCCCTGGGCGTCGCGACGCTGATCATCGTCATGAGCGTCATGAACGGCTTCCGCGAAGAACTGCTGGAGCGTATCCTGGGAGTCAACGGCCACCTCTCGGTCTACGGCCAGGCGAACGTGCTGGAGAATTACGACCCACTGGCCGACAAGATCCGCAGCCTGTCGGGAATCAAGAGGGTAACACCGCTGATCGAGGGCCAGGTCATGGCAACGGCGCGCGGCGTGGCCTCCGGCGCGGTGGTGCGCGGCATGCGCATCGAGGATATGAAGGCACGCGAAATCATCACCCAGAACATCTCGGCCGGGGATCTCTCCCACCTCAAGGGCAACGATACGGTCTTGGTGGGTGGGCGTCTGGCCGGAAAACTGGGACTGACGGCGGGCGACAAGATTACCCTGATTTCTTCCAAGGGCTCGACGACGGCTTTCGGAACCGTGCCCCGCATGCGCACCTACCGCATCGCAGCCACCTTCCACATCGGCATGTTCGAATACGATTCCGGGTTTATCTTCATGCCTTTGGAATCCGCACAGATCTACTTCAAGCTGCCCAAGAGGGTGAACAACCTGGAGGTCTTCATCGACAACATCGATGACGCAGACCGTGCGACAAGCCGCATCGCCGAGGCCTTGGGCGGCGGCATGCGGATTTATGACTGGCAACACGCCAACGCCAGCTTCTTCAACGCGTTACAGGTGGAACGCAACGTCATGTTCCTGATCCTGACGCTGATCATCCTGGTGGCGGCCTTCAACATCATCTCCAGCATGATCATGCTGGTGAAGGACAAGAACCGCGATATCGCCATCCTGCGCACCATGGGGGCGACGCGGGGCATGATCATGCGGGTGTTCTTCCTCTCCGGCACTTCGATCGGGGTCATCGGGACGCTTGCCGGGTTCGGGCTCGGCCTGGCCTTCACCGAGAACATCGAGACCATCCGCCAATGGCTCCAGGGCCTGACGGGGACCGAGCTGTTCGCGGCCGAAATTTATTTTCTCTCTCAGTTGCCGGCCATCGTCGATCCGGACGAGGTCCTCTCCGTGGTCATGATGGGCATCGGCCTCAGCGTTCTTGCCACCCTCTACCCCTCCTGGCGCGCGGCACGCATCGATCCGGCGGAGGCGCTCAGGTATGAGTAACGTCGACGACAACGCCCTGGATCCCGTGGTCCTGGAACTGGACGCGGTCAAGCGCACCTTCCGCCAGGGGCGCTCTGAACTCCACGTGCTCAACGGCGTCGACCTGAAGGTGCGGGAGGGCGAGATCGTGGCCCTGGCCGGCCCCTCGGGCTCGGGAAAGTCGACGCTCTTGCACGTCGCGGGCCTGCTGGAGCGTCCCGACGGCGGCGAGGTACGCGTGAAGGGCGAGGACGCGGCCCGCATCGGCGACGACAGGCGGACCACGCTCCGGCGTCACACCATGGGTTTCATCTACCAGTACCACCACCTGTTGGCCGAGTTTTCGGCGCTCGAAAACATTATCATCCCTCAGATCATGGCCGGCATGCGCCGGGGCGAGGCAAAAAAGCGGGCTCAGGAACTTTTGGACTACTTGGGTCTGTCGGAGCGTGCCAGCCATCGCCCGGCGCGGCTTTCGGGCGGCGAACAACAGCGGGTGGCCATCGCCCGCGCGCTCGCCAACGCGCCCAATATCCTGCTCGCCGACGAACCCACCGGCAATCTCGACCCCCACACGGCGGACGACGTCTTCCAGATGTTCATGGACTTGGCCCGCGACGCCGGCCTGGCAGCCGTCGTCGCCACCCATAACTCCGACCTGGCCAAACGGATGGACCGGATCGTCAGGTTGGAGGAGGGGATTCTCGTCTAAAGGTAAAGCGGTCAGGTCTTTCGCCATCCTGTTTATCTTTTCCGGTCCGATGTGGATAACCCCTTGCTGACACCTGGGCCCGATTGTGGAATTCTCCCCCCCATGACGCACGCCGATTTTATTCATCTCCGGGTCCATACCGCCTATTCGCTCTCCGAGGGGGCGATCCGGGTGAAGGATCTGCCGGGGCTCTGCAAGGACCTCGGCATGCCGGCCGTCGCCATGACCGACACCAACAACATCTTCGGCGCGTTGGAATTCTCGGAGGCCTGTGCGAAGGCCGGGATCCAGCCCATCATCGGCTGCCAGATTGCCATCGCGCCGGAAGGCCAAGGCGAGAAGGGGGCCGGGGCCGCCAAGCGCGTCGCCGTCCGCACGACGGACCGGATGGTGCTCCTGTGCCAGGACGACGCCGGTTACCGCAACCTGCTGAAACTGCTCGGCATCGCCTACATGGGCAGCGAGGACGCATCGGACCCGCAGGTGACCCTAGACGACATCGCCGGCTATTCGAAGGGCCTGATCGCGCTTTCGGGCGGTCCGGCGGGCCCGGTGGGCCGGCTCCTGGCCGAAGGACAGAAAGACGATGCCGTGGACGTGCTGGAGCGGCTGAAGGCAGCCTTCCCGGGGCGCCTCTATATCGAGATCATGCGCCATGGGACCGAGCCCGAGCACCTGACCGAGGACGCCTTCATCAACCTCGCCTACGACCACAACCTGCCTCTGGTCGCCACCAACGAGGCCTTCTTTCCGACCAAGGATATGTACGAGGCCCACGACGCGCTGATCTGCATCGCCGAGAGCACCTACCTCTCCCAGAGCGAGCGCCGCCGCCTGACGCCCGCGCATTACTTTAGGTCGGCGGCCGAGATGCGCGAACTGTTCGCCGACCTGCCCGAGGCGGTGGACAACACCCTCGTCGTCGCCAAACGCTGCGCTTTCATGGTCGAAAGCATTAAGCCCCTGCTGCCCCTGTACGACTGCGGGGAAGGGCGTTCGGAGGAGGACGAACTGCATGCCCTGTCCCGCGAGGGGTTGGAGAAACGCCTAGAGGCCCTGATTTTTACGCAGGGCATGAGCGACGACGAGCGGAACCAGGCAGCCAAACCCTACCGCGAACGCCTGGAGTACGAGATCGAAGTGATCATCGAAATGGGCTTCCCGGGCTACTTTCTCATCGTCTCCGACTTCATCAAGTGGGCCAAGGAGCACGGCATTCCGGTAGGCCCGGGGCGCGGCTCGGGTGCGGGCTCGGTGGTCGCCTGGGCGCTGACCATCACCGACCTAGACCCGCTACGCTGGGGATTGCTGTTCGAACGCTTCCTCAATCCGGAACGCGTATCGATGCCCGACTTCGACATCGATTTCTGCCAGGATCGCCGCGACGAGGTGATCCGCTACGTGCAGGAGAAATACGGCCGCGACCACGTGGCCCAGATCATCACCTTTGGAAAGCTGCAGGCCCGCGCGGTGCTGCGCGACGTGGGACGGGTGATGGAGATACCCTACGGCTACGTCGATAAAATCTGCAAACTGGTCCCCAACAACCCGGCCAGCCCGGTGACTCTCGATCAAGCCCTGGTGGCCGAGCCGCAATTGAAGCAGTTGACGGACGAGGACCCGCAGGTTGACCGCCTGATCGGCATAGCCCGCCGGCTCGAAGGCCTCTACCGTCACGCCTCGACCCACGCCGCGGGCGTGGTGATCGGCGATCGACCGCTTGACGAATTGATCCCGCTCTACCGAGACCCCCGCTCCGACATGCCCGTGACCGGCTTCAACATGAAATTCGTCGAGAGCGCCGGCCTGGTGAAGTTCGACTTCCTGGGGCTAAAGACCCTGACCGTGCTTTCCACCGCCGTCAGGTTCATCGCCGAGAAGGGGATCGAGATCGACCTCTCCACCATCCCGCTGGACGATGCCGAGACCTACAAGATGCTGACCCGGCGCGAGACGGCCGGCGTGTTTCAGTTGGAAAGCACGGGCATGCAGGACGTACTGGGAAGCCTCAAGCCCGACGCCTTCAAGGACATCGTCGCCGTGGTGGCGCTCTACCGCCCCGGTCCCATGGACAACATCCCCAGCTATATCCGCCGCAAGCATGGTGAGGAGGAACCCGACTATCTCTACCCGACCCTGGAAGGAATCCTGAAGGAGACCTTCGGCATCATGATCTACCAAGAGCAGGTGATGCAGATCGCCCAGGAATTGTCCGGGTATACGCTGGGCGCCGCGGACCTGTTGTGCCGCGCCATGAGCAAGAAGATCCAGGAGGAGATGGACAAACAGCGCAGGATCTTCGTCGAAGGCGCCGAGGCCAAGGGGGTGCCGGGGCAGAAGGCGGATGATATCTTCGATCAGGTGAACAAGTTTGCCGGCTACGGCTTCAACAAATCCCACGCCTCGTCCTATGCGCTGATCGCCTATCAGACGGCCTATCTCAAGGCCAATCATCCGGCCGAGTTCATGGCCGCAACCATGTGCCTGGACCTCAACAACACCGACAAACTCAACGGCTTCCGCGAGGATTTGCGGCGCCTCGGGATCGACATGCTACCCCCCGACATCAACGCCTCGGGCGTCGCCTTCACGGTGGAACGCGATGGGGAAGGGGAGACGCAGGGGGTGCGCTACGGCCTCGCCGCAGTCAAGAACGTGGGCGAGGCGGCCATGACGGCGCTGGTCGCGGAACGAGAAGCGAACGGCCCATTCAAGAGCCTCAGCGACCTCGCCGACCGGCTGGATACCAAACAGGTCAACAAACGCCAGATGGAGAGCCTGGTGCGCGCCGGGACGCTGGACAGCCTCAATTCCAACCGCCGTCAAGTCTTCGGGGGACTGGAGACCATTCTGGGGCACGCCAGCGCCGCCCAGGCGGAGCGCACCTCGGGCCAAATCGGGTTGTTTGGCGGAGACTCCGCAGCGGCCACGCCCTTCAAGCTCCCCGACGTTCCCGACTGGCCGTACATGGATCGCCTCAACGAGGAGGCGGCAGCGGTCGGATTCTACCTCTCGGGGCACCCACTGGATGCCTACGCCAAGAGCCTGCACCGGCTCGGGGTCGAGACCTCGGGCGACATCATCCGCGAAGGGCTGACCAAGCCGGTAAGTCTGGCAGGCACCGTGATCACCAAGAAGGAACGCACATCCGCAAAGGGTAGCCGCTATGCCTTCGTGACCCTGTCGGACACCTCGGGCATCTTCGAAGTCACCATGTTCTCCGAGACTTTGGCCCAAGCCAGCAACGTTCTGGAGGCGGGGAACTCGCTGTTCATCAAGGGCAGCGTTCAGTTCGAAAGCGAAACGGCGCGTTTCACCGCCAACTCAGTAGAACTTCTCGACCGGGTGACGGCGCGGGTCGCCGTGGGCCTCCAGGTCCGTATCGACGATCGGGGCCCCCTCCCAGCCCTCAGCCAGGCGCTGGCCGAGGCCAGGGGGAACGGCGGAAGGGGGATGGTGCACCTTGTCTCCCATCTCGATAATGGGCTCGAAGTCGTATACAGACTACCGGACAGCTATACCATTTCCCCAGCCGTGCTCACCGCCATCCGCGAGATCCCGGGAATCACGGGGGTGGAGGAGATATGAAAGTGCCTTTTCCCTTGCATTCCCAGGGTCGGGGCGCTAGATAACCGCCTTCATCACGCACGCGGGCTCGCGGCTTTCGGCGCAAATTCGTCGAACGTGTCGCTCCGGTGTCCGGGATATCCCGGACTCAAGACCCGCGGAGGCATAACCGGAAAAGGATTAAGGACTAATGTCCACGAACATTCCCGCATTCACCATGCGCCAGCTTCTGGAAGCCGGCATCCACTTCGGCCACAACACGCGGCGCTGGAATCCCAAGATGGCACCCTATATCTTCGGGGAACGCAACGGGATCCACATCATCGACCTTGGCCAAACGGTTCCCATGCTGGGCCAAGCCCTGCAGGCCGTCCATGACATCGTCGCCGCCGGGGGCCGGGTGCTGTTTGTCGGCACCAAGCGTTCCGCCAGCGAGCAACTCGCGGAAGCGGCCAAGAAGTGCGGCCAGTTTTATGTCAATCACCGCTGGCTCGGCGGCATGATGACCAATTGGTCAACCATCTCCAATTCCATTAAACGGCTCAAGGATCTGGACGATCAACTCGGCCAAGAGAGCACAGGCATGACGAAGAAGGAAACACTGCAGCTGACTCGCGAACGCGACAAGCTGGAACGGGCACTGGGCGGCATCAAGGATATGGGTGGCCTGCCCGACATCCTGTTCGTCATCGACACCAACAAGGAAGGCATTGCTATCGCCGAGGCGAACAAGTTGAAAATTCCGGTGGTGGCGGTGCTCGACAGCAACTCCAACCCACAAGGAATCACCTATCCCATCCCGGGCAATGATGATGCCATCCGGGCCATTGGGACCTATTGCGACTTGGTGACCCGAACCGTTCTGACGGGTATCCAGGACGAGATGAGCGCATCTGGCGCCGATTTGGGTGAGGCCGAAGAAGTTCCCGCCGAGGCATTGCCGGAGCAAACCGCAAAGGAAAGTGCCACCCCGTCCATAAAGGATACCCCCACGGAGGAGGCCTCCACGAAGGAAACGACCCCGGCCGCCGAAGAGGCCCCGGCCAAAGAGACCTCTGCTGAAGAGGCTCTGGCCAAAGAGCCCCCGGCTGAAGAGGCTCCGGCTAAAGAGCCCTCGGCTGAAGAGGCTCCGGCTAAAGAGCCCTCGGCTGAAGAGGCTCCGGCCAAAGAGACCCCGGCTGAAGAGGCTCCGGCTAAAGAGGCTCCCACCGCCAAGGAGGAGAAGGCCGAGTAACGGACTTCTCTTCTGCAACAAACACTTACACGAACTTTTTAAAAACGAGGATTCAAAATGGCTGCAATCACCGCCTCCATGGTCAAGGAGCTGCGTGAGAAGACCGGCGCCGGCATGATGGACTGCAAGAAGGCACTGGGCGAAACCGACGGCGACTTGGAACAGGCCATCGACTGGCTACGCAAGAAAGGCCTCGCGGCGGCCGCCAAGAAAGCCGGCCGCGTGGCTTCCGAGGGCCTAATCGGGCTTGCCGTCGACGGCAACAGGGGCGCCATCGTTGAAGTCAACGCCGAAACCGACTTCGTGGCGCGCAACGAGACCTTCCAGGCGTTCGTTCAGACAGTGGCCAAGCTGGCGCTCGAGAGCGGCGGAAATATCGAGACCCTCAAGGCTGCGGATTACCCGGGCACAGGCCGTAACGTCGGGGACGAGTTGACTCACCTGATCTCGACCATCGGCGAGAACATGAGCCTACGGCGCGCCGTGGTGCGGGAGAGCAGGGGCGCTCTGGGCACCTACCTTCATGGTTCCATCGGGCCGGGTCTAGGCAAGATCGGTGTCCTGGTGGCACTCGAAGGCGACGCCGGCACCGACCTCGGCAAGCAGATCGCCATGCATGTGGCGGCCGCGACGCCGCTGGCCGTGTCGCGCGATGAACTCGATCCGGCAGAACTGGAGCGCGAGCGAAAGGTGCTCATGGACCAGGCCCGCGAATCCGGGAAACCCGAAAACATCATCGAGAAGATGATCGAAGGGCGCATGCGCAAATACTACGAGGAGGTCTGCCTGCTTGATCAAACCTACGTCATCGACAGTGAGAGCACGGTTTCGCAGGCCCTCGGTGACGCCACGGTTTCCGGTTTCGACCGCTTCAAGCTGGGTGAGGGAATCGAGAAAAAGGACGAGGACTTCGCCGCCGAGGTCGCAGCCGTAGCGGGGGCCTAAGTAGGCTGAGAACCTCAGATTTCCGAAGACCGGCCTGCGGTGGTGGTGTAAGATCACGCCGCCGGTCGCCTTTCCGGGTATCAGCGGCTAACACCACGCAACCCCTCTATTACGGAGCGGAAAACGCCATGTTCTCCAAGCCTAAGTACCGGCGCGTCCTTCTGAAGCTGTCGGGCGAAGGATTGATGGGGCCGGCCGATTTCGGCCTGCACGCGGAAACCGTCAACCGCTTTTCCGACGAGGTAACGGCGGTGCGCGACTTGGGCGTCGAGGTGTGCCTGGTCATCGGCGGCGGCAACTTTTTCCGCGGTGTTTCGGTGCAAGCCGCCCACATCCAACGCTCGTCCGCCGATTACATGGGCATGCTGGCCACGGTCATGAACGCACTTGCCTTCGCCAGTGTATTGGAAAGCCGCGGTGCCCCGGCCCTGGTTCTATCCGCGATTCCCATGGGACCGGTCTGTAAGACTTTTTCCCGTCCCCGGGCACTCAAGGCCCTGTCGGAGGGGCGAATCGTCATCTTTGCCGCGGGAACGGGCAATCCTTATTTCACCACCGACACCGCCGCGACATTGCGTGCGGTCGAAATGGACTGTGATGCGTTGCTCAAGGGAACCCAGGTCGATGGCGTCTATTCCGCCGACCCGAAGACGGATCCCGCGGCCACCCGCTTCGACGCCTTGAGCTACAGTGAGGTTCTGGCCCGGGATCTTAAGGTCATGGATGCCACGGCGATCGCGCTGGCGAGGGAAAACAAGGTTCCAATCCTGGTCTTTTCCATTCACAATCCAGGAGCCTTTGCCGACGTGATGCTCGGCAAGGGGCACTTTACCGTAGTGAGTGGTGATGAATAACGGTAGGACGAGGGGGGATGGCCATGGCCACTGACTTCAAGCCCATGAAGCAAGACCTTAAGCGCCGTATGGAGGGCGCTGCAGACGTCTTGCACAAGGAATTCGGCGGCCTGCGTACCGGCCGCGCAACGACAAGCCTGCTCGACCCTATCGTGGTGGATGCGTATGGCTCGCAAATGCCGGTTAGCCAGGTAGGCTCCATTGGGGCCCCCGAACCGCGGATGCTGACCGTGCAGGTCTGGGACAAGGGGTTGGTCAAGGCGGTTGAGAAGGCGATCCGCGACTCGAGCCTCGGCCTGAATCCGTCCGCCGACGGCCAGTTGGTCCGCATTCCGATTCCGGTGTTGACCGAAGAACGGCGCGTGGAACTGACTAAGGTCGCCGGAAAATATGCGGAAGAGGCCCGTATCGCCGTGCGCAATATACGCCGACACGGCATGGACGACCTGAAACACCTGGAAAAAGACCACGAGATCTCGCAGGACGAGCATCGCGACTATGCCGAAGAAATCCAGAAACTGACGGACGAATACGTTCTTCGGCTCGATGAGTCCTTGGCCAACAAAGAAAAAGAGATTATGCAGGTCTGACTCCATGGAGACGGTTCCGCTCCCCGAATTCCCCCCCCCAAAGGCAACTCCCGTTCATGTGGCGATCATCATGGACGGGAACGGGCGCTGGGCGAAAGCCCGCGGTCTGTCACGTACGGCCGGACATAAACGGGGAGCCGAGGCTGCGAAGGCGACCATCCAAGCCGCCATCGAAGCGGGTGTCGAATACCTGACCCTCTACGGCTTCTCGTCTGAAAACTGGAAGCGGCCCGCAGACGAGGTGTCCGACCTCATGGGATTGCTGCGACTCTACCTCAGGAGCGAAATCGCCCAGATTCACAAGAACGGGATTTGCTTCCATGTCATCGGTGATAGAAGCCGCCTGGATACGGATATCGTAGCGCTGATCGAGGAAGCAGAACGCTTGACAGCCGATAACGATCGGCTGGTCCTTACGATTGCGCTCAGTTATGGTGGCCGGGCAGAGATCGTGGCAACAGCCCAACAGTTGGCTAAAAAAGTCGTTGCGGGAGAGGTGAGTGTCGATGAGATCGATGAAGAGGTGTTCGCAAGCCACCTCTTCACCGCAGGCTTACCCGACCCGGACATCATGATCCGGACCAGCGGCGAGCAGCGGACAAGCAACTTCCTGCCCTGGCAACTCGCCTATACCGAATTTGTATTTGTCGACACGTTGTGGCCGGACTTCAACGCCGACGCCTTCAACCAAGCCATCGGAGAGTTCCGCCGCCGTGAGAGACGCTATGGCGCCACTCCGCGCTAAATTCGAAACAAAAAACAAGACCAGCGACCTTGCTGTTCGAACGATATCGGCCGCTGTTCTTGCTCCGCCGGTATTGGCTGCCGTCCATCTCGGCTGGCCCTTCTTCGAAATCATGGTCGGACTTGCCGCATTGATTCTCGCCTGGGAATGGCAGCGCATGTGCGTGTCGGCACCCAACCGAGCGGCGTGGGTCACCGTAGGCCTGCCCTACATCCTGCTGCCGTGCCTCGCCCTCCTGTGGCTGCGCAGCCATCCGGAATGGGGCAGGGAGACCATATTCTGGCTGTTCGTCCTGGTCTGGGCGACGGATATCGGGGCCTATATTTCAGGACGCCTAATTGGAGGGCCGCGCCTAGCCTCGTCAATCAGCCCCAACAAGACCTGGGCCGGGCTTATCGGCGGCGCAGCGGCGGCGGCAGCGGCAGGCACCGTCGCTGCGGGCCTCCTTGGCAAGGAGAGCTTGCTCCCGCTCGCGGTGACGAGCGGCATGCTCGGAATCCTTTCGCAAGGAGGCGATCTATTGGAATCCTGGGTCAAACGGCGTCTCAAGACCAAGGATTCCGGGTCTCTGATCCCCGGGCACGGAGGACTCCTGGATCGGGTTGACGGCCTCTTGGCAGCAACGGCGGGCGTCGCGTTAATCGATTTCGCCATTGACGGCAAGGTGTTGGTATGGCTGTGAGAGGAACGAACCCGAGTCCCGGCGAGGCCCCGCGCAGCGTCGCCATCCTTGGGTCTACAGGGTCCATCGGAACCAGCACCGTCGACCTGCTGGAACGCAACCCGCGTGCCTACACAGTCGAGGCGCTGACCGCCAACAACAACGTTCCGCTGCTGGCGGAACAAGCCCGGAAACTAGGTGCCCGCCTGGCTGTGGTTGCCAATGAAGACAGCTACGGCGCCCTGAAGGAGGCTCTCTCCGGCACCGGAATCGAATCTGCCGCGGGCTCGAAAGCGGTCGAGGAAGCCGCGGCTCGCCCCGCAGACTGGGTGATGGCCTCCATCGTCGGCGTGGCCGGCCTCGCACCGACATTGGCTGCGGTGCGTCGTGGTGCCATCGTCGGGCTGGCCAACAAGGAAGTCCTGGTCTCGGCCGGCGATCTCATGATGAAGGAGATCCAGCGCTATGGGGCCACACTGCTGCCCGTGGATTCAGAGCACAGCGCCATCTTCCAGGTTCTGGATTTCGAGCAAGCGGACCGAGTCGCCCGCATCATCCTCACCGCTTCCGGCGGACCATTCCGCGAACACGCAATCGAATCCATGAAGACGGTGACCCCGGAACAGGCAGTCGCCCACCCCAATTGGGACATGGGGGCCAAGATCTCGGTCGATTCCGCGACCATGATGAACAAGGGTCTTGAACTCATTGAGGCTTTTCATCTATTCCCGGTCGGGGAAGAGCAGATCGAAATCCTTGTCCACCCCCAATCGGTGATCCACAGCATGGTCGACTACGTAGACGGGTCGGTCCTGGCGCAGATGGGAACACCCGACATGCGGACCCCCATTGCCTACGCCCTGGCCTGGCCCCGGCGTATGGAGACCCCGGCACCCCGCCTCGATTTGATCGAGATCAGCACACTCACTTTCGAAGCCCCGGACTTGACGCGCTTCCCGGCCCTGCGGTTGGCCCGCGAGGCCTTGCAAGCCGGCGGCACCGCCCCCATCATATTAAATGCAGCGAACGAAGAGGCCGTTGCCGGATTCCTCGATCATCAAATCGGTTTTCTCGACATCGCACACTTGGTCGAGGACACCCTAGCGGCATCCCCCACTGCGGTTCCGGCCTCGCTCGAGGACGTATTCGCGACCGACGCGGAAGCGCGCCGCCTAGCTCAGTCCCTGGTTACGAAATACCGTACGTAACCCCAGGGGAAGAAACAGAAAAGGACTAAGATAAAAAATGGAACTCATCTGGGATTACGTTGTCCCGTTCCTCATCATTCTAACGCCTCTGGTGTTCGTCCATGAGCTGGGGCATTTCCTCGTGGCACGGCGCTATGGCGTCAAGGTGGAAGTGTTTTCCATCGGATTCGGACCCGAAATCTTCGGCTGGACAGACAAGACGGGAACCCGCTGGAAATTCAGCGCCGTCCCACTAGGCGGTTACGTGAAGATGTTCGGCGAATATGATTTCGACGACGAACTGGAAGACGGTCAGGCGCCCATGACGGAGGAGCAGAAGGAGGTCTCGTACCATCATAAACGGGTTGGTCAACGTGCGGCGATCGCCGTTGCGGGACCGATTGCCAATTTCCTATTCGCCATCGCGGTTCTTGCCGTCCTCTTCAGCACTGCCGGTGTCCCGGCGTACCTGTCCGCCGTAGGCTCCATCCAAGAAGGAAGCGCCGCTGAGGAAGCCGGCTTCGAGAAGGGAGATCTGATCCTCAGCATCGACGGGGAACCCATTGCGCTTTTCGACGATCTCAGACGCATTGTTTCCGGAAAAGCCGATGTCCCTCTCAGTTTCATTGTTTTGCGCGGCAACACGGAAGCGACGCTCTCGGCAACTCCCAAACGGGTTATGCGGGGAGGGGAAGCG
The DNA here is from genome assembly GCA_003354135.1 of Rhodospirillales bacterium. Taxonomy (GTDB): domain Bacteria; phylum Pseudomonadota; class Alphaproteobacteria; order Rhodospirillales; family GLO-3; genus GLO-3. The sequence continues at coordinate 38,538 of PIVK01000009.1, read as the reverse complement.
AAGGAAATCGGCCTTCTGGGCATAAAACCGGACGTTGCCCAACTGGGCTATGAACGGCAGAACCCCCTAACCGCCACCTGGATGGCGACCGAACGTTCCGTTGCCATGACGGTCCGCATTCTTTCGGCCGTCGGCCAGATCATCACGGGAGAGATGGACGCCGACGAACTTGGCGGCCCCTTGCGGATCGCCCAGGTTTCGGGGGAAGCTGCCGCGGGAGGAATCATCAGTTTGGTCTTTTTCATGGCGGCTCTGTCGGTCAACCTCGGGCTGATCAATCTGTTCCCCATCCCCGTGCTTGACGGTGGACACCTTATGTTCTATGCCGCCGAAGCGCTCAGGGGACGCCCCCTGGACGCCAGATATCAAGAATACGGTTTCCGTTTCGGCCTGATTCTGGTATTGCTCCTAATGATTTTCGCGACGTGGAATGACTTGGTGAACTTGAAAGTCTTCGAGTTTCTTAAGCAGCTAGCCACGTAAAACACGTAAATTCAGGGAACCCCGGGGGTAAAACTTGCAGCACTGGTTTTTCATTATTCTGGCAAGCCTATGGCTGGCTGTTCCAGGCGCTGGGTCCGTTGCGGCTCAAAGCGATGGAAACGTACGCGATATCGTCGTTGAAGGCGCTCAGCGGATCGAACCGGACACCATACGCTCGTATCTGCTGGTTCAGCCAGGAGACCCCTTCAATCCTACACGTATCGACCGTTCCCTAAAGAGCCTGTTTGCAACCGGACTTTTCGCCGACGTGACCTTGCGCCGCGAAAATAACGTCCTTGTCGTCAGTGTCGTCGAAAACCCCGTCATCAACCGTATCGCCTTCGAGGGCAATCGGAAGCTCGAAGACGAGGAATTGGAATCCGAGGTTACGCTCCGCCCACGTGTGATTTACACCCGCACCAAGGTACAGCAGGACGTGAAACGTGTTCTGATGCTTTACCGGCGCAGTGGTCGTTTCGCAGCAACAGTCGATCCGAAGATCATCCAGCTCCCTCAAAATCGAGTCGATCTGGTGTTCGAGATCAGCGAAGGAAACCCCACCGCGGTCCGCAACATCCGATTTATCGGGAACGCCAAATTCAGCGATTCCAGACTGCGCGACGAAATCCGCACCAAGGAAACGCGCTGGTATCAGTTCCTGAGTGCGGACGACACATATGATCCGGATCGTCTCACGTTGGACCGCGAACTTCTGCGGCGCTTCTACCTGAAGAAGGGGTTCGCTGATTTCCGGGTCGTCTCGGGTTTGGCCGAGTTGACGCCGGATCGCCACGATTTCTTCATCACGTTCACCGTCGAAGAAGGGCCTCGCTACAAGATGGGGAAAGTCGGCGTGGAGGTCATGCTGAAAGGCCTGGAACAGCAAGATCTATTGGACGAGATCGGGATAGAAGAGGGGAACTGGTACAATTTCAAGGAAATTGAAGGCACCCTTGATGATCTGACCAATCTGGCCGGCGGAATGGGTCATTCCTTTGTCGATATCCGGCCACGGATCACCCGCAACCGCGAGCAACAGACAATCGATGTTGTATACGAAGTGAACGAGGGGCCGCGGGTCTTCGTCGAACGCATAGACATTACGGGTAACATTCGCACCGCCGATAGCGTCATCCGGCGTCATTTCAAGCTTGTCGAAGGTGACGCCTTCAACACGTCCAAGCTCCGCCGTTCGCGTCAGCGTATCCAGAATCTCAACTATTTCGAAACGGTCGACGTGGATCGCCTTCCAGGCAGCGCACCGGATAAAACGGTCATCGTCGTCGATGTAGAGGAAAAATCCACCGGATCACTCTCTCTGGGCTTTGGCTTCTCGACCGAGAATGGCATCTTGGGCGACATCGGCATTCGGGAGCAGAACCTGCTCGGCAAGGGGTACGATCTGAAACTGAACACCCTGATCGCCGCTAAGAAGAGCCAAGTCGATATCAGCTTCACGGATCCCTTCTTTTTGAACAGGGACTTGAGCGGCGGGTTCGACATCTTCCACGCGGAACAGGATCTGCAGGATACGAGTTCCTATGACAGAAAGAGGACCGGCGGCGCGCTCCGTGTCGGCTACCCCATCACGGAAGATATTCGTCAGAGTTGGAAGTATAGCTTCCAGAAAACCAAGGTAACCAATGTCGACGACTCGGCGTCCATCTACGTCAAAGCACAGGAAGGAACCTCGTCCCTGTCCCTGGTCACACACGCGTTGAGCCATGACACGCGGGACAATCGCATGAAGCCCATTGAGGGTCATTACCTCAAACTAAAGAACGATGTGGCCGGAATCGGCGGCACGAACCGGTTCATGCGCAACCAACTGTCGGGAAGCCAGTATTTCAGTTTCTTTGAAGACAAATGGACTTTGGAACTGTCAGCTTCCGTTGGCCATATCTTCGGAATCGGCCAAGACATCAGTATCACTGACCGGTTCTTCGTAGGTGGGAATGACCTGCGCGGCTTTGCCGACTCTGGAATTGGTCCGCGGGACACGGGGACCGACGACTCTTTGGGAGGCGAATGGATGTATACGGCCTCTACCCAGGTCAAGTTTCCGCTCGGACTTCCCGATGAACTTGGCGTCAGCGGACGCATGTTCGCCGACTTCGGCAGTGTCGGAACGCTGCATCCCTCGGGATCGATGGTCAAGGACACCGGAAGCCTCCGGGCGTCGGTGGGAACGGGAGTCACATGGAATTCACCTATGGGCCCGATCGGGCTGGATTTCGCCATTCCCATCCTCAAGGAAGATTTCGACGAGACGGAGAATTTCCGTCTTAACTTCGGCACACGGTTCTAGGAGATAACCTTGAAACGCTTAACGATTTCCGTCCTAACGGTCTTCCTGGCCCTTCTTGTGACAGCCCCGCCTGTCGCTGCCGAGGAGAAAAAGGCTTTAACCGATGGCGTTATGGTCAAGGTTGCAATTATCAACATCGACAAGATTATGCGCCTGGCAAAAGTCGCCAAGAATATCCGCGAACAGCACAAGACCTTCCGCACAGATTTCCAAAAGACCATTCAGAAGGAAGAGGAAGAACTCCACACCGCGAACCAGGAACTAGCTCGCAAACGTTCACTCCTTTCGCCGGAAGCCTTCACCGAGGAACGGCGTAAATTCGAGGAACGCCTGATGGAGGTGCAGCGGAAGGTTCAAGAGCGGTCGCACAGCCTGGAGAAGGCACAAAACGCAGCGATGAAGAAAGTTCAGGCCGCTCTCCAACAGATCGTTGTCGACATCGCGCAGGAACATAAGTTGACGCTCATTGTCAACTCCAAGCAGGTTGTCTTCCATCACAACTCGTTGGATATCACGCCGGTGGCGTTGAAACACCTCGACGAAAAGCTTCCGGCCGTAAAGTTTGCGTTCGACAAAGGCTCAGAGTAGGGGGTAATGGCAGACCCTCGCTTCTTCTCCGTCGCCGGGCCGTTTTCGCTCCGGGATCTAGCCGAAATTGCCGGAGCGGAAATCGGCGATGGCTGCGACCCCCAAGCAACCTTCAGCGACGTCGCGCCTCTGAATACCGCGACTTCAGGAGACGTCGCGTTCCTGGACAACCGCCGTTATGTAGGCGAATTCGAGGAAAGCCGGGCCGGCGCCTGCTTGGTCCATCCCGATTTGGCCCCCAAAGCCCCCGGTGGCATGGCGCTGTTGCTTACACCCGAGCCCTATCACGGCTATGCCAAAGTTGCCCAGACCTTCTATCCCGTACCGGTTCCGAAGGCCGGCGTTCACCCTCAGGCGGCCATCGATCCGACGGCACGGATAGATGACGGGTGTCGGATTGATGCCGGCGCCGTTATAGGCCCCGCAGCGGAGGTGGGGTCGCGCTGCCACATTGGGGCCAATGCCGTTCTGGGACCCGGCGTCAAGCTTGGCAAGGACTGCACCATCGGCCCCCGGGTCTGCCTCGCGTGCGCCATCTTGGGAGATCGCATCATCATCCACGCCGGAACCAGCATCGGCCAAGACGGATTCGGATTTGCGCTAGGGGCCGATGGACATACCAAGGTCCCCCAACTCGGGCGCGTGCTGATCGAGGACGAAGTCGAAATCGGCGCCAACTGCACCATTGATCGCGGAACCGGACCGGATACAGTGATCGGTGCCGGCACCAAGATCGACAATCTGGTGCAAATCGGCCACAACGTGCGCCTGGGACGCACCTGCGTCATCGTTTCCCAGGTTGGGATATCCGGCAGCACCGCGACCGGCGATATGGTGATGATGGGTGGTCAAGCCGGCCTCACGGGGCACCTCAAGATCGGCAGCGGTGCCCGCATCGGTGCCCAGGCGGGTGTTATGCGCGACGTGCCCCCTGGGGAAACCGTCGGCGGCTCACCGGCCGTTCCCATGCGCGAGTGGCTTAAGGGCGTCGCCTTGATGGAACGTATGGTCAAGAAGAAGGGCAAGTGAACCATGGGCAGTCAGGACGACGATAGGGTGATCGACATCGGTCGGATCATGGAAATGATCCCGCACCGTTATCCCTTCCTGCTTATCGACCGACTGGTCGAAATCGTGCCGGGGAAAAGCGCGGTGGGAGTCAAGAACGTCACCATCGGCGACCACTTCTTCCAGGGACATTTCCCCGATCAGCCGATTATGCCGGGTGTGCTGATCATCGAGGCCATGGCCCAGACCGCAGGAACCCTGGTGGTGGACACCATGGGCCCGGACGCGGAAGGCAAGCTGGTTTATTTCATGTCCATCGAAAATGCCCGTTTCCGCAAGCCCGTCATTCCCGGAGACACCCTCAGAATCCATGTCACACGACAACAACATCGTGGAAATGTTTGGAAGTTTAAGGGAGAAGCCAAGGTGGACGGTGTTCTGAGAGCCGAAGCCGTCTATACAGCCATGATCGTTGACGAGGGCTGACGCAATGACGGAAATCCACCCCACCGCCGTTGTGGATACGGCAGCCGAGATCGGCGATGAGGTCAACATCGGCCCATATTGCATCGTCGGACCTGATGTTGCGTTGGAAAACGGCGTCACCCTGGAAGCCCATGTGGTGGTGCGGGGGCGTACCCGCATCGGGCCCAACACACAGGTGTTTCCTTTCGCCTCCTTGGGCACGCCGCCCCAAGACCTCAAGTATAAGGGTGAACCATCCGAACTGGTTATCGGCGCCAACAACGTCATTCGCGAACACGTGACCATGAATCCGGGAACCGAGGGCGGCGGCATGCTGACCCAGGTCGGCAACAACTGTCTGTTCATGGTTGGCGCGCACATCGCACACGACTGCCGGATCAACGACCACGTGATAATGGTTAACAATGCAACCCTGGGCGGACATGTCGAGATCGAGGATTGGGCCATCATCGGTGGCCTGTCCGCCGTGCATCAGTTCGTGCGGATTGGCCGCCATGCCATGGTCGGCGGCATGTCGGGCGTCGAGAGCGACGTCATCCCCTATGGATCGGTGACCGGCAACCGGGCGAAGCTGCAAAGCCTGAACATCGTTGGGCTCAAGCGCCGCAATTTCTCGCGTGAACAGATCCATGATCTGCGCCGTGCCTATCGTCTGATCTTCGCGGAGGAGGGAACGTTGGCCGAGCGGTTGGTAGACGTCGCCGAATTGTTCAGCGACCACGAGCCGGTGATGGAGATCGTCAACTTCATTCGCACCGACGCGTCGCGCGCCATATGCCAGCCCACGCGCATGGACGATGCCGCGTAAACTTGGAATCCTGGCCGGCGGAGGAAATCTTCCGGTCCGCCTCGTCGAAACCTGCCGCCAAGCGGGTCGCGATGTCTTCGTCATCGCCTTCGAAGGCCAGGCTGAAGCCAAGACCGTTCGAAACGTCCCCCACGCCTGGGTGCGCCTGGGAGCGGCCGAAAAAACCCTGGAGCATCTGCGCGAGACAGGCTGCCAGGATATCGTCATGGCTGGACATATCCGGCGGCCATCCGTCACGGCACTGCGGCCCGATATGTGGGCGGCCAAGTTCCTGGCACGATCGGGGGCCGCCTTTCTGGGGGACGACGGCCTTTTGAAGGCCCTGGTGCGTGAGTTGGAGGAAAAGGAGGGTTTCCATGTACTGGGCGCCGACGACATCCTGCCGGACTCCCTGGCGACCGAGGGGGTTCTCGGCAGCCATGCGCCGGACGCGCAGGCTCTCGGCGACATTCGCCGGGGAATAGAAGTCGCCTCCGACATCGGGGGGCTCGACATCGGACAGGGGGCGGTGGTTCAGGAAGGCATCGTGCTTGCCGTCGAGGCCGCCGAAGGCACGGACGCCATGCTGGCCCGCGTTGCGGACCTGAAACGCGACGGGCCGGGCGGCGTCCTCGTCAAGGTCAAGAAACCGGATCAGGAACGCCGTGCCGACCTACCGGCCATCGGCCCGAGAACGGTAAGGCGGGCCGCGGAAGCGGGACTGAGAGGGATTGCCATCGAGGCCGGTGGCGCCCTCGTGATCGACAAACAGGCCACCATCGAGCTCGCCGATACCGCAGGACTGTTCGTTGTCGGGGTGAGCGTTCCTCCCGACGGGAGTTCTTAAGGGGTGAGCGCGAAGGCGCCCCTCGTGTTCCTCATTGCCGGCGAACCGTCAGGTGACGCGCTGGGCGCGAGTCTGATGGCAAGCCTCAAGACGGCACGGCCAGAGGTCCGCTTCGCCGGTGTCGGGGGTCGAGCCATGGTGGAGGAGGGACTGAAGAGCCTTTTCCCCATGGAAGAGCTGTCGGTCATGGGACTCGTCGAGATCCTGCCCCGCATCCCGGCGCTCCTCGGGCGCATCAAGGAAACCGCAGCCGAAATCGGACGCCTGTCCCCGGACGCGGTGGTGACGATCGATGCACCGGATTTCTGCTTCCGGGTTGCCAAGCGACTCCGGGACTCCCCGGTTCCCATCATCCACTGGGTCGCGCCCAGTGTCTGGGCGTGGCGCCCCGGCCGGGCCGGAAAAGTCGCCCGTCTGGTCGACCACCTGATGACCCTTCTGCCCTTCGAGCCACCCTATTTCGAGGCCGAGGGCCTTCCCACCACCTTCGTCGGCCATCCGGTAGTGGAATGCGGCGCGGAAACAGGGGACGCGCAGCGATTCCGCGACGAGTGGGGCATCGTCGACAGCGACGAAGTTCTCTGCGTGCTGCCCGGGAGCCGCATGAGCGAGGTCCGGCGCCTGCTGCCGGTGTTCCGCGACGCAATCGGGCTGATCCGTACCCGTCACCCGAACCTCAGAGTCGTGGTTCCGACGGTACCGGCCGTGGCTTACGACGTCCGCGCGGCGATCGCCCACTGGCCGGCCCCTGCCATCGCCGTCGAGGGAAAGAAGGCCAAGTTCGACGCTTTCGCCGCCGGCCACGCCGCGCTCGCCGCCTCGGGAACCGTGTCGCTCGAACTCGCACTGGCCCGATTGCCCACCGTCATCGCCTACAAACTCAACCCCGTCAGCGCCTGGCTGGCGAAGCAACTCTTGAAGGTGCGTTCGGTGACCCTGGTCAACATCCTGCTCGGTCGGAATTCTGTGCCGGAGCTTCTGCAAAGTTCGTGTACTCCTGAGCGTTTGGCCGCATCAATTCATACTTTACTTGAAGACAAGACCGCCCGAAACCTGCAGAAGACCGACGCCGCCGAGGCCCTGGAGTTGCTGGGCTGCGGGGGACCGTCACCGGGCATGCGGGCCGCCGAAACCGTGCTGCACGTCATCGACACACAGAAGGAAAATTGACATGGACGCCTCGAAATTCCGCCTTCTCCACACCATGATCCGGGTCCGGGACTTGGATCGCTCCCTCGACTTCTACACGCGCCTCCTGGGCATGAGACTGTTGCGAAAGAAGGATTTCCCGGGCGGCGAATTCACGCTGGCCTTTGTCGGCTACGGGTCGGAGGAAACGGACGCCGTGATCGAGCTGACCCACAACTGGGGCCGCGAGGAGGATTATGGGAAAGGGGAGGGCTTCGGCCACCTGGCCCTGGCGGTTCCGGATCCCTATGCGGTCTGCGAGGCCCTGGAAAAGGAGGGGGTGAAAATTCCCCGTCCCGCAGGCCCCATGAAACACGGCGGCAGCGTCATCGCCTTCGTCGAGGACCCCGACGGCTACAAGATCGAGCTGATACAGCGGAGCTAGGCGGAACTTCGCCCGTTCTGTTACCGCCCCCCCGCATCCCCGGAACCGACCCGAAGCCGCCCGTCCCCATCCCGGAAAAGGCTGTAGACGTACTTCCAGGCGTTGGGGCCCATGCGCCGGACGTTCAGGTTGGCGTCCAGTACCGCCCAGGAATCGGGAAGACCGGCCATGGAGAACAAAGGATCGCCCGTTTCCGCGTCCCAGATGCGGGCGGTGGTGTCACCGCTCGCGGTGAGGACGCGCATATACCACGCGGACGATCCTCACATGAGGTTCAGCACCACCAGAGAGACGACGAGGAACAGCAGGGTCATCACGCCGCCCGAGCGCATGAAGTCCATGACCGTGTAGCCCCCGGGGCCCATGATCAGGGCGTTGACCTGATGGGTGGGGATCAGAAACGAGTTCGACGTGGAGATGGCGACCGTCAACGCAAAGATCGCCGGGTCCCCACCGCTCGCGACGGCAAGGTTGACCGCCAGCGGCACCAGCAGCACCGTGGCTCCCACGTTGGACATGACCAGCGTGAACAGGGTCGCGAGCACGGCAACGACGGCCTGCATCTGCCATACCGGCACATCCCCCAGAAACTGAATGACCATCTGGGCGATCCACTGGGCTGTGCCGGTCGCCTGAACCGCCTGCCCCAGGGGAAGGAGGCCCGCCAGCAGGAAGACCGTGGTCCAGTTCACCGCCTTGTACGCCTCGTCCATGCTGAGAACCCGCGTCAGCACCATGCCCATCGCACCCACCAACAGGCAGAGCGACAACCGCAGTTCGGAGAACAGGACCAGTCCGATGGCCAACGCAAAAAAGAGCAGGGCCGGTGCGACCTTTTGCGGCCGGAACTCCTCGTGGGGGTATTCGCTGGTCACCACGACGAAATTGCGGTCCTTGGCGAGGCGGGACAGGTTCTGCCAGGTCGTGTGCCCGACCAGAGTGTCGCCAACCTGCAGTGGAAGGCCGCCAATGCGCACCCGGTCATGCCCTTCGCCGCCGACCCGGCTCAATACCTTGCCGCCGCGATGGACGGCCAACAGGGTCATGCCGAAGGTCTCGCGGAACTTGATATCCGCAGGCGTCTGATCGATGACGTCGGATTCCGGTGGAACGACGATCTCGGCGATGCCCGAATGCAAGGGCGAAAGATCTTCGGCGAAGGCCTCCAGCCGGTGGCGGATGATCAGCCCGGTCTGTTCAACGAGCAGGCCGGCCGAAAGAAACGATCCCATCACCGCCAGTTTGCAAGGCGCCTCGATCTGAAAGTCGGGGGAAGGCTCAAAACGGGTCCGCCCCTTGTAGCTGGTGGCGATGACGTTGATGTTGAATTGGTCGTTGACGTCGGCGATCGCATCGCCGACCAACAGGCTGCTTTCGGGCACGAAGACCTCGTAGATGCGGGCGTCGATTCCGTAGATGCGGTTGAAGTAGTCGGTCACGCTTTGCGCACGGCCCAGGTCCTTGGAACGAACGCTCGGCAGAACGAAACGCCCCGCCAGCACGAAATAGAGAACCCCTGCAACGACCAACGACAGCCCGATCGGCGCCACGTCAAAAAGGTGGAAAGCCTCCATCTGCCGATCCACGGGAAGGCTTTTGTTCGCGCTCTGAATAAGATCGTTGAGCAGGATCAGCGGCGAGGAACCGACCAACGTCATGGTCCCGCCCAGGATGGCGCAAAACCCCATGGGCATGAGCAGACGGGACAAAGGAAGTTCGGCCCGCAAGGCAATGCGGGAAACCACGGGAAGGAACAGGGCCGCAGCCCCGACGTTCTGCATGAACGACGAAATAACAGCCACCGTACCCGAAACGATGGGAATGACGCGGGCCTCGGTCGCACCCCCGAACTTCAGTATCCAGCCCGCCACACGGGACATCATGCCGGTGCGGTCGAGGCCCGAGCCAATGATCATCACGGCAATGATGGAGATGACGGCGTTGCTCGCGAACCCGTCGAAGAGATGCCTGATATCCGCCAGGTTCTGCAGCCCCGGAACGGTGCTGAGAAGCCCTAGCAAAATCATGATCAGAACGGCGGCGACGTCGACGCGTACGATTTCGGAAACGAAAAGGAAAATCGTAAACGAGAGCAGAGCCAAGACGACCCCGATCTCAGCTGTCATTCCCTGGATTTCCATACCGTATTGTGATGCAAAAACCGTGTAATTTCAAGCGTATCTGCCGCTTGATCGCAAATTGCGTCTCAACCTGCCCCCCCCGAAACGGGATGCGGTCTGCCGGGTGTGGCCTATTTCCCGCCGGCCTTCTTCTGAATTTTAGCCCAGCTGTCCCTAAGCCCGATGGTGCGGTTGAAGACGGGGGTGTCGACCGTCGAGTCCGGGTCGGCAACGAAATAGCCCTGACGCTCGAACTGGAGCGTGCGGCCGGGCTCAAAGGTGGCCAGATCGGGCTCCAGCTTGCAGCCGTGACGGATTTCCAGCGAGTGCGGGGCCAGATCGTCCAGCCAGTCGCCCTCGGCACCTGGATCGGGGCGGGCGAAAAGATGGTCGTAGAGCCGCACCTCGGCATCCAGGGCGTGGGGGGCCGATACCCAGTGGATGGTGCCCTTGACCTTGCGCCCGTCGGGCGCTTGGCCCCCCTTGGTGGCGGGATCGTAGGTGCAGCGGAGTTCGACGATCTCGCCGGACGGGTCCTTGATGACGTCGGTGCAGGTGATGAAGTAGGCCCAGCGCAGCCGGACCTCGCGCCCGGGCCCCAGGCGGAAGAACTTCTTCGGCGGATCTTCCATAAAGTCAGACCGTTCGATCCAGATTTCGCGCGAGAAGGGGACATTGCGCGTGCCCGCAGACTCGTCCTCGGGGTTATTGACCGCTTCCAGGATCTCGGTCTCGCAATCGGGATAGTTCTCGATCACCACCTTCAGAGGGTCGAGCACCGCCATGCGGCGCTCGGCGGCCTTGTTGAGGTTTTCGCGCACGCAGTGCTCCAGGAGCGCAATTTCGTGCACGCTGTTGGACTTGGAGACCCCGATGCGGGCCGCGAAGTCGCGGATCGCCGCCGCCGGGACGCCGCGTCGCCGGAGACCGGACAGGGTGGGCAACCTCGGGTCGTCCCAGCCCGCCACGTGCCCGTCCCGGACCAGATGGATCAGCTTGCGCTTGGAAAGCACGGTGTGGGTCAATTCCAGGCGCGCGAACTCGTACTGATGGGGCTGCGTCGGCACCGGCAAATTCTCGATCAACCAGTCATAGAGCGGCCGGTGGCCCTCGAATTCCAGCGTACAGACGGAATGCGTAATGGATTCAATGGCGTCCGACTGACCGTGGGCAAAGTCGTAGGTGGGGTAGACGCACCATTGATCCCCGGTGCGCGGGTGATGGCCGCGTAAGATTCGGTAAAGCACCGGATCGCGCATGTTGATGTTGCCGGACGCCATGTCGATCCTGGCGCGCAGCACCTTCTCCCCGTCCGCGAACTCCCCCGTCCGCATTTTCCGGAACAGGTCCAGGTTTTCCTCCGCCGGGCGGTCGCGGAAGGGACTGGAGCGTCCAGGTTCTTTCAGGGTCCCCCGGTATTCGCGGATCTCGTCGGCCGAGAGGTCGTCGACATAGGCCTTGCCGTCGGAAATCAGGACCTCGGCCCACTGATAGAGCTGCTCGAAATAATCCGAGGTATGGAACAGGTGCTCCCCCCAGTCGAAGCCCAGCCAGCGCACGTCTTCCTGGATGGAATCGATGTATTCCATCTCCTCCTTGAGCGGGTTGGTGTCGTCAAATCTGAGATGGCAACGCCCGCCGAAATCATGCGCCAAGCCGAAGTTGAGGCAAATGGATTTGGCGTGTCCTATGTGCAGGTAGCCGTTTGGCTCCGGCGGGAAGCGGGTGACGATGCCGGAAACGCTGCCCGCCTCCAGGTCGGCGTGCACGATGTCGCGGATGAAATCGCGGGGGGCGTCGTCGGTCGGGGTCTCTGCGTCGCTCACGGGATTGTCTTTCCTGAAACGGAGAACGGCGCCCCTTTTGCCAGATCGGAGACGCCGTGCCAAGAGGGGGCTAAGCGGAACCCTACCCCCGTTCGCGTAGGTGTTTGTAGCGCCGCTCCGTCTGGCCGGTGTAGAGCTGGCGGGGGCGGCCGATCTTCTGCTTCGGGTCCTCGATCATCTCGTTCCACTGGGCGACCCAACCCACCGTACGGGCCATCGCGAACAGCACCGTGAACATGGAGGTGGGAATCCCCAGGGCCTTGAAGATGATGCCGGAATAGAAGTCGACATTGGGGAACAGCTTCTTCTCGATGAAGTACTCGTCCTCCAGCGTGATGCGTTCCAGTTCCATGGCCACCTCCAGCAGCGGTTCATCGTGCACGCCCAGGTCCTCCAGCACGTCATGTGCGCTCTGTTTTAAAACCGCTGCGCGCGGGTCGTAGTTCTTGTAGACACGGTGCCCGAAACCCATGAGGCGGAAGGGGTCCGACTTGTCCTTGGCCCGCTTGACGAACTCGGGGATGCGGTCCTTGGTGCCGATCTCCGTCAGCATGTTGAGCACGGCCTCGTTGGCGCCGCCGTGTGCCGGACCCCACAGCGAGGCGATGCCCGACGCGATGCAGGCGAAGGGATTGGCGGCCGACGAGCCGGCGATGCGCACGGTCGAGGTGGAGGCGTTCTGCTCATGATCCGCATGGAGGATCAGGATGCGGTCCATGGCGCGCGCCAGGACCGGATTGATGTCGTAGGGCTCGCAAGGGGTGGCGAACATCATGTGCAGGAAGTTCTCGGCAAAGCCTATGTTGTTCTGCGGATACACAAAGGGCTGGCCGATGGAATACTTGTAGGCCATGGCGGCGATGGTGGGCATCTTGGCGATCAGGCGGTAAGACGCCACCATGCGATGCCTGGGGTCGTTGATGTCGAGGCTGTCGTGATAGAAGGCCGAAAGCGCGCCGATGATGCCGACCATGATCGCCATGGGGTGCGAATCCCGGCGGAACCCCTTGTAAAAATTGATCAGTTGCTCATGCAGCATGGTGTGATGGGTGACGTCGTAGACGAACTTGTCCTTCTGTCCCTGACCGGGAAGCTCGCCGTTGAGCAGAAGATAACAGACGTCCAGGTAGTCCGAATGCTCGGCCAAATCCTCGATGCGGTAGCCGCGGTGCATCAGGATGCCCTTTTCCCCGTCGATGAAGGTGATGCGGGATTCACAGCTGCCGGTGGAAGTGAAGCCGGGATCGAAGGTGAAGAACCCCGTGTCCGCATAGAGCCGCCGTACGTCGATGACATCCGGCCCCGTCGAGCCTTCGAGGATGGGGAAATCCCAGCTCTTGCCGTCGCGGTTGTCGGTAATGGTGACCGTTTTCCGCTCGCCGTTCGTCGTGTCCGTCATGGCTATCACCTTTTTGGTCCGTTAGTTACATGTGCATGTGGGCGGTATGGACCGCCTCTTCAATCCGTGTGTGCAAGCGCATCGCCGATGCGTCCAAAGGACTCTTCCCGTCCCAGAACGACCATCACCTCGAAGATCCCGGGGGAGGCGTTGGAGCCCGTGAGCGCGGCGCGCAGCGGCTGGGCAATCCTGCCCAGCTTAACGTCCTCGGCTTCCGCGAAATCCCGGGAAATGGCGTCCAGGGTTTCCTCCGTCCAGTCTCCCGCCGACGTTAGTTTCCCGCAGAAGCGGGCCAGCAGGTCTCGCGCCCCATCCTTGTCAAGCAGCTTGGCTGCCTTATCGTTCACCGGCACCGGCCGCTCCCGGACATAAAACGCCGCGTTTTCAGATAGTTCCACAATTGTCTTCGCTCGATCCTTCAAGGATGTGATCCCCCGTGACAGCCGCTCCGCCGCCTCCGCCGCCAAGGCTCCATCCAGCATGTCTTCAAGACGCGGCAGGACCAGAGACACCAATCGCGCATCATCGGCCTCGCGGATATAGTGGCCGTTGAGGTTGGAGAGCTTGTCCATATCGAATCGCGCCGCCGACTTGCCGACGCCGTCGAGGTCAAACCATTCGATCGCCTGCTCGGTCGAGATGATCTCGTCGTCGCCGTGGCCCCAACCGATGCGCAGAAGGTAGTTGCGCAGGGCCTCGGGCAGGAATCCCTGATCCCGGTACTGCCCCAGGCCCACCGCCCCGTGGCGCTTGGAAAGCTTGGCCCCGTCGTTGCCATGCATGAGGGCCTGATGGGCAAAAACCGGCAGCTCCCATCCCAGGGCATCGTAGATCTGCATCTGACGGAAGGTGTTGGTTAGGTGGTCGTCGCCGCGGATGACATGGGTGATCCCCATGTCGTGGTCGTCCACCACCACCGCCAGCATATAGGTGGGTGTGCCATCGGCCCGCAGCAGCACCATGTCGTCCATCTGGTCGTTGGCAACCTTGACCTCGCCCTGGATGGCGTCCTGGACCACGGTCTCCCCCTCATGCGAGGCGCGCAACCGGATCACGGGATCGACGCCGGCCGGAGCTTCCGAAGGATCGCGGTCGCGCCAGGGGCTGATCACCGCCTTGGACTGTTTCGCAGCCCGGGATTTATCCCGCATCTCCTGCAGTTCCTCGGGCGAAAGGTAGCAGCGGTAGGCCTTGCCTTTGGCCAGCAGTGCTTCCGCCACCTCCATGTGGCGCGGCGCGCGACCGAACTGGCTGACGGCCTCGCCGTCCCAATCGAGCCCCATCCATCGCAGGCCATCCTTGATGGCATCCACGGCCTCCTGGGTCGATCGCTTACGGTCGGTATCCTCGATGCGGAGCAGGAACCGGCCCCCGAAGTGCTTGGCATAGAGCCAGTTGAACAACGCCGTGCGGGCGCCGCCGATGTGAAGGTAGCCGGTGGGCGAGGGGGCAAAGCGCGTTATGACCGCTCCGTTCCCGTCTGATTTCGTGGACATCATCTGCTACAGTAAATCCCGTTCCATCCATGGGGATGTACCACACCCCGTTCGCAATTGCAGCAAAAAGCATGGGGAAATGGCCGCGCGAATTCCAGACAGATCAGGAATTTCACGTATTTGGGCGGCCTTGGCGCCTCGTGCTGCAGTGCAAGCCGCCCTCGCCGCGTTGGCCGGTGAGCAGGATCGGTGGATCCTATGGGCTCCGGTTATACTGGGTATCGGCATCGGGCTCTACTTCGCAGTGCCCGTCGAGCCACCTTTGTGGCTGGGAACGGCTTGTATTCTCGCCGCAATTGTCGCCGGGTGGCTGAAACGGGCGCGCGGGAAGATCTTACTCCTGGCAACGGCTTTCGGGCTCCTTGCCCTTGGGTTCTCGGTCGCCCAATGGCGAACGGTCTTGGTCACCGCGCCGGCTCTGGAGCGTCAGATCGGCCCCACCGGGGTGACGGGACGGGTGGTGGGGATGGAAACGCTACCCAAAGGGTCGCGCATCCGCCTGGACAAGGTCCACATCGCCGGTCTCGACCCCCACCGAACGCCGAAGCGCGTACGGATCATTTTAAAAGGCCCCCAGCCCGCCCTGCAGCCAGGAGACAGGATCACACTCCGCGCCCAACTGGTCCCGCCACCGCCGCCCGCAGCGCCGGGGGCCTTCGACTTCCAGCGCCGGGCCTTCTTTGACGGACTCGGAGGGGTCGGCTGGGCCTTGGGGCCGGCCGAGATCACGGACCGCAGGGCCACACAAGGGCTGGACAGCATTCTCCTTGGGCTTGCGGAACTGCGTCACAATGTAACCCGGCGCATCCATGCGGCCCTGCCCGGCGAACGAGGCACAGTCGCCGCAGCCCTGATGACCGGCGAGCGTCGAACCGTCGCACCGGACCTGATGGAGGCTATAAGGGATTCCGGGTTAGCGCACCTGCTGGCCATCTCGGGCCTACACATCGGCCTGGTGGCGGGCGTCCTGTTCGTCGGGGTGCGCGCAGCACTCGCCCTTGTGCCGCCGCTGGCACTGCGTTACCCGATCAAGAAATGGGCGGCGGCGGCGGCCATCCCGGGAGCTTTCGCCTATGCCCTGCTGGCGGGCGCCACGATCCCCACCTTGCGCGCCTTCCTGATGATTGGACTGGTGTTGCTCGCCGTCCTGGTGGACCGGCGTGGCATCAGCATGCGTCTCGTCGCCTGGGCGGCGCTGGTGATCCTCCTGATCAGGCCGGAAAGCATTCTCGGCGCAAGCTTCCAAATGTCGTTCGCCGCCGTGATTGCCCTGGTCGCGGTTTTCGAAGCCCTGAGAGGCCATTTCGGGGGCAGGGGGAAGCGGGGGCCGCTCCGCATCATCGCGCTGTACCTGGCCGGCGTAGCGGTGACCACGCTGATCGCCGGTACCGCGACGGCACCATTCGCGATCTACCACTTCAATCGGTTCGCCGCCTTCGGGCTGGCGGCCAACATGGCTGCAGTCCCCGTAACCGCCCTCTGGGTCATGCCCTGGATCGTCATCGCCTTCCTTCTGATGCCATTGGGTTTGGAAAGCTGGGCCTTGGTGCCGATGTCGTGGGGGATCGACGTGGTCTTGTACGTGGCCCGCACGGTCGCCTCCTGGCCCGGGGCCGTCACTGTGCTGCCCGCCATGTCCACGTCCCTTCTGGCGCTGGTGTCCCTGTCGGGCCTGTGGCTGTGTCTATGGCGCATGCCGTGGCGCCGGCTGGGGGCCGTCGGTATCGTTGCCGGTTTTGCCGTCTTTCCTTGGACAGCCCCGCCAGACCTGCTCGTCGATGGAAAAGCGCGGGTGGTCGCGGCCCGAACGCCGGACGGCCATCTCGCGGTGTCATCTCTCAGAAGCGCGCGTTTTGAACGCGACGTCTGGCTGCGCCGCGCGGGCACCGCGAGGATGGAGCCCTGGCCGGAGAATACCGAGGAAGCGGGGACCGGCGGATGGCTTAGCTGCGACTCCCTCGGCTGCATCTACAAGGCGCGGGGACGAACCGTCGCCGTAGTCCGCAAACCCGGTGCGCTCCTGGAGGACTGCCCACGTGTCGACGCGCTAATCAGTCTGGTGCCCATCCGCCAACCTTGCCCAGGTCCCGGCGTGGTGGTCGATCGCTTCGACCTGTGGCAGGAGGGAACTCATGCGCTGTGGATTGGCACGAACGGCCGTATTCGGGTCGAAAGCGTGAACAATTCCCGAGGCCGTAGGCCCTGGGTCCTTCGGCCGCGCGCCTCGGGGTTCTAGTATCCAGAATCCGGGGCCAAACAGACTCAATACTGCCGGAGCAACCCGATCAGCCGACCCTGAACCTTCACCTGGTCCGGGCCGAATATGCGGGTTTCGTAGTCCTTGTTGGCGGGTTCCAGCGCGATGGAAGCTCCCTTCCTGCGGATGCGTTTGAGCGTCGCTTCCTCATCGTTGACCAGCGCCACGACGATGGTGCCGTTCTCCGCCGTTTCCGTACGCCGGATCACCACCGTGTCGCCGTCCTGGATTCCGGCCTCGATCATGGAATCACCTTCCACCTCAAGGGCGAAGTGTTCCCCCCGGGTCAACATACTGGCCGGAACGTCGACCGAATGGGAATGGTCACGCAGGGCCTCAATGGGCGTCCCGGCCGCAATGCGGCCCCAAAGCGGCAGTTCCACCGCCTCGTTGGAACTCGGCTTTTCGGCGGGCTGGATCCCCGACATCTTGATCACGTTGGGATGAAACCGGGTTGCGAGGCGTGGCGCCGGAAGATCCCGTCCGTCCATATTTTCGGGGAGTTTGATGACCTCCAAGGCTCGGGCACGATGGGGGAGGCGGCGGATAAAACCCCGTTCCTCCAGCCCCGTGATTAGGCGGTGAATGCCCGACTTGGACTTGAGTCCCAATGCCTCCTTCATCTCGTCGAAAGAGGGCGAGACGCCGGTATCCCGCAGATGGTGATCGATGTAGATCAGCAGTTCATATTGCTTCTTGGTCAACATGGCCGTTTACCTTTGCCACCTCGGGCCATCCGGACTTTGTCCGGCAACCCGCTACGTTCGTCCCGGGCAGGGAGCCGCTGCAAACCGCGCCAGGAACAAAACAAAAACCCTGACATGTTCTAGTTTGGTTCCGACGTTTCGTCAAGCCTTGAATCTGCAGGGTCCCCGCCGGAGAGCCGAGAAAAACCGCCAAACGCCCGTTCTCAAGAGAAGGTCCGCCCCGTTCATTTCCGGGGTCGGCTCGCTTCCACACCGGCTTTACAAATTTGTACAAACCGTATTATTTGAACAAAATTCGATCCGGCCGGCAGTGATCGCCGATTCTTCAATCCGCCTTGAATTCCCCGGACTTACCACCCGCCTTGCGTACGAGGCGGATGTCCGTGATCCGCATCCCCTTGTCCACCGCCTTGCACATATCATAGACGGTGAGCGCTGCGACCGAGACGGCGGTCAGCGCCTCCATCTCGACCCCAGTGCGACCCTTGAGCTTGGCCGTCGCCGTGATGTCGACGGCGTTGCGCGCCCCATCGCATTCCAGGTCCACCTTGACGGACGTCAGATTGAGAGGGTGACAGAGCGGGATCAGGTCGGGCGTCCGCTTCGCCCCCATGATACCCGCCAACTGGGCGACGGTAAGGACGTCTCCCTTCTTTACCCCGCCTTCCATGATCCTGGAGAGGGTCTCGGGCTGCATGATCACCGATCCCTTGGCGGTCGCCGTTCTCTCGGTCGTATCCTTATCCGAGACATCGACCATCACGGCGTTGCCTTGGGGGTCGAAATGGGTAAATTCGGCCATGATCAGCCTCCGAAACTCGGTTCTACGGGGCCTTCATGCGGCCTCGGCCCCTTGTCGCCCAAAAGCTCGCGCACCGCAGCCTCGACATCCGGCCGGCGCATCAGGGATTCGCCCACCAGAAAACACTCGGCCCCCGCTCGGGCCATACGATCAAGGTCGGCCCGGGTATAAAGCCCGCTCTCGGCCACCAAGACCCGACCCGGCGCCACCTGTTTTGCCAATTCCTCGGTGGTGGCCAGATCCACGTCCAGAGTCTTCAGGTTGCGGTTGTTGATCCCGATGAGTTCGACCCGCAGGTTCATGGCCCGCTCCATCTCGCGGGCGTCGTGGACCTCGACCAGGACGTCCAGGTCCCACTCCTCGGCCACGATCAGCAATTCCCGGGTCTGACTGTCCGAGAGGGCCGCCATGATCAGCAGAATGCAATCGGCTCCCAGCGCGCGTGCCTCCACCACTTGGTAGGGGTCGATGAAGAAGTCCTTGCGCAGAACGGGGAGGGAGGTCGCCTTGCGCACTGCGGTCAGATATTCGTCCTTGCCCTGGAAGTAAGGCCCGTCGGTCAGCACCGAAATACAGGTAGCCCCGCCACGTTCGTAGGCCACGGCGAGATCCGCCGGATATAAATCCTTCCTGATCAATCCCTTGGACGGAGATGCCTTCTTGATTTCCGCGATCAGCCCGTAGCTGCCGCACCCCAACTCATGCACCAGTTTGGCGGCGAAACCGCGGATCTTGGGCGCCTCATCCCGGGCCGAGGCCTCCACTTCCGAGAGTGGACGTTTCGACTTGCAGCCGGCGACATGCTCGCGCTTGTCGGCCAGAATCTTCTGCAGGGTATCGCTCATCCGCCGACCTCATGCCCCAGGTCGTCGCCCATGGGCTCGTTGGTAATGACCACCAAGTCTTCCAAGGCCTCACGTGCCTTGCCGGAATCCACCGCTTCCGCCGCCATGGCGACACCCGCGGCGAGATCCTCCGCCTTTTCGGCCACGATCAGACCGCCGGCGGCATTGTAGAGCACCACGTCCCGATAGGGCCCCGGTGTCCCGTCCAGCATGGCGAGAATCGCATCGGCATTGGTATCAGGATCTCCGCCCTTAAGGTCTTCCGGTAGCGCACGGGGAAGCCCGGCATCCTCCGGCGTCACCTCGAAAGTGCTCACTTGGCCCCCATCAAGCTGGGCGACATGGGAGGGGCCGGTGGTGGTCATCTCATCCAGACCGTCCGAGCCATGCACCACCCAGGCCTTCTCGCAGCCCAGATTTCTCAAGGTTTCGGCCATGGGAACGATCCAGTCACGGGAAAAGACCCCCGTGAACTGGCGCTTGACGCCGGCCGGATTGCTGAGGGGCCCCAAGAGGTTGAATATGGTCCTTATCTTCATCTCGACCCGTGGCCCACCGACATGCTTCATGGCCGCGTGGTGGCGCGGCGCCATGAGAAAACCGATGTGAGCCTCGCGAATGGCCTGCTCGACCAGCCCCATATCGCAATCGATGTTGACGCCCAAGGACGTGAGAACGTCCGCCGCCCCCGATTTGGACGACAGCGCCCGGTTGCCGTGCTTGGCCACGGGAACGCCGCATCCCGCCACCACCAGGGCCGCCCCCGTGGAAATGTTGTAGGTCCCGGACGCGTCCCCACCGGTTCCGACGATGTCGATGGCATCCTCGGGGGCCCTGATGGCCAGGGCCTTGGACCTCATGATGCGCACGGCGCCGGTGATCTCATCCACTGTTTCGCCGCGCACGCGCAACCCCATGAGGAATGCTCCGATCTGCGCCTGAGTGGCCTCGCCGGACATGATGATGTCGAAGGCTTTCTCGGCCTCATCTACACTCAGCTTGATTCCCTCTGCCACCTTGGCCAGCAGGGTCTGCATTTCCGCTTGGCGTTCGCTCATGCCGCTTGCCTCCCCCTCTTTGCCCCTGGTCCCTCGGCAGCGATCTCTATGAAATTCTTGAGAATTGCGTGTCCAGACTCCGACGCGATGCTTTCGGGATGAAACTGAACCCCATGAATGGACCAATCCTTGTGGCTCAGGCCCTGAATGACCCCGTCGTCACTTTCCGCCGTAACCTCAAAACATTCGGGCAGGTCCTCACGGGCCACCATCAGCGAATGGTAGCGGGTTGCCGTGAACGGGTTGGCAATGCCGGCAAAGATGCCTTGCCCGTTATGCCTGATCTGACTCACCTTGCCATGCCGAGGTTCGGGAGCACGGACCACACGCCCGCCGAACGTCTGGCCGATGCTTTGGTGGCCGAGACAAACGCCGAACACCGGAACATGGCCGGCGGCCTTCGAAATCAGATCGAGGCAAATTCCCGCCTTATCGGGATCGCAAGGACCCGGAGAAATGACGATTCCCCGAGGCTTAAGTGCCAATGCCGCGTCCGCCGAGATGGCGTCGTTGCGATAGACTTCCATCTCCACCCCAAGCTCGCTCATAAAGTGGAGCAGGTTGTAGGTAAAGCTGTCGTAATTATCTATCAGCAAAAACATATCAACACCTTAGAGAGCAGAGCTCAACCTGATCATCAGGCGAAAAAGGGCGCCGAAACGGCATCCGATTCCGAGAAAAGAGGGCCAGAATGCAACCCCGTCCCCTGGCCGTCAAGTGCGCCTTCGGCGAATAGTTTACCGATCGCCGTGAGCACGGTATCATTCGCTCCACGCAACCAGATATCGTGAACAAGGTCATGAGCCCTCAAGACAATCCACTCCGGGTTCTCTTGGTCGAAGACAATCCAGGCGATGCTCGTCTGGTCGAGATCATGCTGACCGAGACCGACGATGGTGCCTTTCTGGTGTCCAAAGCTGGGCGCCTGGATGAAGCGCTTGCGGTCATCGGCCAGGGCGGGATCGATGTTGTGCTCTTAGATCTCGGACTTCCGGATTCGGTCGGCCTGGATACGGCAGCCCGTGCTGCGGAAGCGGCACCCGAAACGCCAATCGTGGTGCTGACTGGCCTCAACGACGAAACCACGGGCA
This sequence comes from Rhodospirillales bacterium, assembly GCA_003354135.1. Classification (GTDB taxonomy): domain Bacteria; phylum Pseudomonadota; class Alphaproteobacteria; order Rhodospirillales; family GLO-3; genus GLO-3. The sequence goes on along the minus strand of PIVK01000009.1, from coordinate 16,857 downwards.
TGGAGGCGGTTCGGCGTGGCGTTCAGGATTACCTTGCCAAGGATCAGATCGAGGGGCCGATCGTCCGGAAGACATTGCTTTATGCCATCGACCAGCATGCGGCATCCGCTGTCCTGCGCCGCCAGTTTTCCTCCCAGCAGCAAATGGTCGATGCCATGCCGACCCCAGCCTTCTATACCGACAAGGCGCACGCCATCCTCGGCTGTAACAGGGCCTTCGAGGAGACGGTCGGCATCGCGCGCAGCGACCTGCTGGGGGGCTTGATCTACGAGGTCCTGCCGCAGGAATTGAGTGACTGTGTCAAGAAAAGTAACCCGGGACAGGCGGGCACACCCCAAACCCGCTCGGTGACCTACACCCGGCCGGACGGGGCCCGGCACGAGGCTAGGTTGACCGTCACCGCCCTTGCCGACCCCGGCGGCGAGATCGGCGGCTTGGTGGTCTGCCTCTCCGATGCTTAAGCCGGTTTTCGACGCTCCGGCCCCATGTAACGATTGGCAATCGGCAACGAGGACCTTCGTGTTCTCAAACGGATAATCCAGCAAGAACTCGTCCCTTTTTTCCGCCCCCCCCTCAGGCACTCCAAACGATCCGGTATCCGGTCGCGGCTTGCCGTCTAGACATCGGTTCTTGCGCACCTGCACGCAAGGCGCCATATAGGGTGCGTCATCCCCTGGCGGTCTCCGTATACCCATGGCCAACCAACCGGACACAAGCGCTCCGCGCTCCATTTCCCTGCCCGTCGAAGGCATGACCTGTGCCGCCTGCTCGACACGGCTTGAGAAGCAGTTGGGCAAACTGCCCGGTGTTACGCGCGCCGTCGTCAACCTCGCCACGGAACGTGCGGATGTCAGCTTCAACACGGCCAACCTTTCGGGGGCAGAGATCGCGGCAACGGTGGCCAAGGCGGGGTTCACGGTGCCGGAAAGCAGCATTGAGCTGGCCGTCGAAGGCATGACATGCGCCGCCTGTTCGACGCGGCTCGAAAAACAGCTGGCAAAAATGCCGGGTGTCGACGAGGCATCGGTCAACCTTGCCACCGAACGGGCCCGAGTGTCTTTCAAGGCCGGCTTAATCTCGGTCGCCGACCTCGTAGCAACGGTGGAGAAGACCGGATTCAAGGCCAAAGCGGTGGAAAACGCCGATGCGGCTCTTGCCGAAGAGGAGGCTGCGGCAGCCCGGCGGCTACGGCGGGATCTCGCCGTGCTCACGGGTGCGGTGCTTCTGACACTGCCGTTCTTCGTCCAGATGCTGTTCATGTTTTCCGGCGACGAGGAGATGATGATGCCGGGCATGATGCAGCTTCTGCTGGCGACGCCGGTTCAGTTCGTGGCCGGCGCGCGGTTTTATAGACCCGCGTGGAAAGCGCTCAAGGCCGGCGCGGGCAATATGGACCTGCTGGTCGCGTTGGGCACCACCGCCGCCTGGGGTCTCAGCGTCTACATAATGTTCTTTTCCACCTGGAGCGGCGGCGTGGCCGGGCACGAAAATTATTACTACTTCGAAGCCTCGGCCAGCGTCGTCACCCTGGTGCTGCTGGGGCGTTTCCTGGAAGGGCGTGCCAAACGCTCGACGACGGCGGCGATCCGGGCGCTCGGCCATCTTCGCCCGGAAACCGCCCGCGTCTTGCGTGACGGGAGCGAAATCGAGATCCCGGCCTCTCTGGTCGCCGTGGGCGACGTGGTGGTCGTACGCCCCGGAGAGCGGCTACCCGTGGATGGCGAGATCACGGAGGGCACCACCAACGTGGACGAATCGCTGATCACCGGCGAGAGCCTACCGGTAACCAAGACCCCGGGCGCCTCGGTCACGGGTGGCGCCATTAACGGTGAGGGTCTGATCCGGGTGCGGACAACGGCCGTCGGTGGCGACTCGGCCCTCTCCAAGATCATCCGCCTGGTGCAGGACGCCCAAGCCAGCAAAGCGCCGGTCCAGCATCTGGTGGACAAGATCTCGGCCGTTTTCGTGCCGACGGTCATCGCCATCGCACTTGCCGCCTACGGTCGCGGTCTCTGGATCGGCTGGGGCCAGGAGGACGCCATCATCACCGCGGTAACGGTTCTGGTTGTCGCCTGCCCCTGCGCCCTGGGACTGGCGACCCCGACGGCGATCATGGTCGGCACCGGAGTCGCGGCACGCGCCGGTATCTTGATCAAGGACGCGGAAGCCCTGGAGCTGGCGCACAAAATCGGCACCGTCGTCTTCGACAAGACGGGAACCCTGACCGAAGGCCGCCCCCGCGTCGACGAAGTCATCGCGTTGGACGGGAACCATCGCACGCTGTTGCGTACAGCCGCCGCCGCCCAGCAGGGCAGCGAACACCTTCTGGCCCGTGCCGTGATCGACGCGGCGGCGGGAGGGGAGGACCTGCCCCCAACCGCCGACTTCGTGGCTATTCCCGGCAAAGGGCTGCTGGCGACGGTTGAAGGCAGTACGGTGGCAATCGGCAACCGCCGCCTAATGGCGGACCGGAATCTGGATACGGCCCCCCTGGAGGAAAAGGCGTGCGCCATGGAGGCCCGGGGCGCGACCGCCATGTGGGTGGCGGTGGACGGCGAAATTCAGGGTCTTATCGCTGCGGCCGACCAGCTCAAAGCAGGGGTGGATCACGCCATCGGATATCTGGAATCCAGAGGCATCCAGACGGTCATGCTGACCGGAGACAACCGGCAAGCGGCGAGTGTCATCGCCGAACAAGCAGGGATCAAGCGCGTGGTGGCGGACGTCCTGCCCCAGGACAAGGTAAGCGAGGTGGAGCGGTTGCGCGACGGCGGCCATGTGGTTGCCATGGTGGGCGACGGAATCAATGACGCCCCCGCATTGGCCGCTGCCGATGTGGGAATCGCCATGGGTAGCGGCACCGACGTCGCGATGCATACCGCATCGTTGACCCTGATGCGCGGTAAACCGGACTTGGTCGCCGACGCGATCGCAGTCTCGAAGGCGACCTATATCAAGATCCGGCAAAACCTGTTCTGGGCCTTTATCTACAACCTGATTATGATCCCGCTGGCCGTGTTCGGCTACATCACGCCGGTTGTCGCCGGAGCCGCCATGGCACTCAGTAGCGTCTCGGTGGTTTCCAATTCCTTGCTGCTCAAGCGGTGGAAGCCGAGGGCGGGATAAAGGGGAAACGGGAGGGTGGCAAAACGCGGTCGATCGAAAGAAACTTCCAACGTCTGGAAAAACCCTTCCGAACCCTTGTCTGAGCCGCGGCTGGGACGCCGGCTGCTCTATGCCGGAATTACGGCGGGGGCCGTGATCGGCGGCTATCTCTTCGGCGTTGAAGACCAGGATAGCGGCGGCACCTCCCCCCCCGAACCGGCGGGAGACGAACGCACCGTCATGCCGAGTCCCGGGGCAAAGTCCTGGTCTGCCAGCCAGCCCCCTCCGCCCAGTTTGGTCATAGTGCCCGACGCGCCGCTGTTCCCGGACGCCAACGGCCAGAACGGGAAACACCCGGTCCGCGCCTACGAGGAGGCCCTGCCGCAAGAGATCCACCGACCGAGGTCGATCCCCATTCCGACGCAGGCCCTCCTGATCCCCGAGGAAACCGCAGCGGAGCCGAAACTCGTCCTCACCGTCGTTCGCCCGCCCGAACCGGATGTAGAACTCGAATCACTCCCGGCCGTCGAGCCGGAACGGCAACAAGAACAACCAACATTGCCGGAACCGGAGGACACGGCGCCATCCTCGAAGTCCGAGATCTCCTCCGAAGCCGAAGAGCAAGCTCCGCCACCAGTGGAACTCGCTGCACTTCCTCCCGGGCCGGAACAGGCTGTGGAAACGGGCCGCATGCCCGCATGGAAACAATATGCGGCGGCAACACCGGCAATCGACGGCCGACCGATGATCGCCGTGGTCATCGACGACATGGGCGTCGACCGCAGGCGTTCGTCCAAGATCATGGAACTCGACGGCCCTCTGACGCTGTCGTTCCTCACCTATGCTCAGGACATGGAAAGTCAGACCCTAAGAGCGCGCTTGGCCGGCCACGAGTTGATGCTCCACATGCCCATGCAGCCCCAAAGCGCCGCTCTCGACCCCGGCCCCAACGTTCTGCGGAGCGATCTCGGGGAAGAGGAACTCCGTGCCCGCATCAACTGGGGGCTCGACCGGCTTGAAGGCATGGTGGGCGTCAACAACCACATGGGAAGCAGGTTCACGACTGACCTCGACAGCATGCGCGTGGTCATGGATGTCCTGAAGGAACGCGGGCTCTTCTTCCTGGACTCACGGACTGTCGGAGGAACGAAGGGGCCGGAGGCCGCACTGACCGCCGGGGTCCCCTTCCTGGAACGTAACGTATTCCTCGACAACATCAACGATACCGCCGCCGTCAACACACGCCTCGCCGAACTCGAGAAGGTCGCCCTGACCCACGGGTTCGCCATCGGCATCGGCCACCCGCGCGATGCCACCGCAGAAGCCTTGATGTACTGGCTCGCAGACCTGCGCCGGCGTGGTTTCGTCTTGGTGCCGTTGAGCACGATCATAGCCCGCATGGTCGAAACAGGTTGAGCCTTGACCCGATGTAGGCATCGGCGCCATATCCCCTCAACCAACCATCCGACGAACAAGGGAGAAAAACACGATGGCCACCTACCGTGTGAACGGAATGAGCTGCCAGGGTTGCGCCAACTCGGTCACCAGCGCCATCAAGGCAATTGCCCCCACCGCCGGTGTCGAAGTCAACCTGGAGGCCAAGACCGTCAGCGTCGAAGGACTCGTTGACGAGGCGGGGGTCGCGCAAGCCGTGGCCGGCGCCGGGTTCGAATTTTCCGGACTTGCATGATCGACCGGTGATTTCGCCACATGCACGCTCGCGGAAAAACCATCTTCCGCCGGGCGGCTCAGCCTCGTGTCCCCTCAGCCGCGTTCGGCAGCGAAGCGGATGGCTTCCTCGGCGGCACGGATCAGCGCCCGGGCCTTGTTGCGGCTTTCCTGGTACTCCGCTTCCGGATCCGAGTCGGCGACCATGCCGCCCCCCGCCTGAATGTAGACCGTTCCATCCTTGACCACCGCCGTGCGCAGTGCGATCGCCGTATCCATGTCGCCATCGGCGCCGAAATAGCCGATGCACCCCGCGTAGACTCCTCGACGTTCCGGTTCGAGTTCGTCGATGATTTCCATCGCTCGGACCTTCGGCGCGCCGGAAACGGTCCCCGCCGGGAAACCGGCGAACATGGCCTGCATGGCGTCGTAGCGCGCGTCGTCGAGCTCGCCCACGACGTTGGAGACGATGTGCATGACATGCGAGTAATACTCGACGATGAACCGTTCGGTAACCTCGACGGTTCCCACCTTGGCCACCCGCCCGATATCGTTGCGCCCTAGGTCAAGCAGCATCAGGTGCTCGGCCAGTTCCTTGGGATCGGACAGCAGCTCTTCGGACAAGGCCTTGTCCTCATCCGGCGTTTTCCCCCGGGGCCGAGTGCCGGCGATCGGCCTGATGGTAACCTGACCGTCACGGACGCGGACCAGAATTTCAGGGCTCGAACCGACGATGGAAAACTCCCCGAAATCGAGGAAGAACAGGAACGGCGACGGGTTGAGACGCCGCAGCGCACGATAGAGTGCGAACGGCGGCAGGTCGAAGGGCACCGCAAAGCGCTGGCTCAGAACCACCTGAAAGATGTCGCCGGCCAGGATGTATTCCTTGGCCGCCTTGACCATGGCGTGGAATTGTTCGCGGGTCATATTGGACACGGGCTCGGTGAATTTCGCGGGCTGAACCGCCCCGTCCGCCTCGTGATGGGGAAGGGGGGCTTCGAAATCACGCACCACATCGGCAAGGCGGGACCGGGCCTGGGCGTACGCATCCTCCGGACTGACCTCGGCCAAGGGACGGACCGGCGTAATGACGCTCACCGTGTCCTCGATGGTGTCGAACACGGCCATCACCGTCGGTCGGACGAAGATGCCGTCGGGAACCCCCAGGACGTCCGGGTTCTCGTCAGGGACTCGCTCCACCAAACGCACGGTATCGTAGGCCATGTAGCCGACCAGGCCCGCCGCCATGGGAGGCAATTCCCGAGGCAGATCGATCCGCGTTTCATCGACCAGCTTGCGCAGGCTGTCCAGGGAACCGTCTTCACAAGGCTCGAAGACGTCCCCGCCGCCTCGCGCGTTGCGATTGATCTCGGCCTGGTTGCCGAAACAGCGCCAGATAACGTCGGGTTCAAGCCCGATGAAGGAATACCGCCCCCTGACGGCGCCACCGGTTACCGATTCCAGCAAGAAGCTGTTCGGCCGGCCATGGGATAGCTTGAGCATCGCCGAAACCGGCGTCTCAAGGTCCGCCACGAGTTCAGCCCACACCACTTGTGACCGTCCCGCACGGTAGGCCTCTGCAAAGGCATCGAAGTCGGGAAACGTCTTCATGCCACGACAGCCGGACTCATTGTTCGGAGTAGAGGCGCTGGATCGCGCGGTTTCTGATGGATACCGGGTGACGGGCCCGCAGGCCGGAGGCCAACTGGGACAGCAGGTCGCCCCGCATGGCGGCCGAGACTTCACGCTGTATAGTCTCAACCCCGTCCTTGTCGGACGTGGGATCGGCATCGCGGATCTCTTTCAGACGGGCAACCTGCCATCCCGCCTTGCCACGCCCGCTCACCACACCCCCGACCCGGGTATCGAACAACCCGGCGACAACATCCGTCGCCAGTATGTCCTTCGCCCCCTCACCGGTCCGCAGAAACGCCTCGGTAGTCGTGACCTGGAACCCGGCCCTGGTGGCCGCCTGGGCCAAGTCCGCGCCACCTTCGACCTCGGCCGCCAGCGCTCCGGCGGCCGTCTTGGCGGCTTCCTCGCGCCGCTTGACCTTCCAGTCGGCGACGACCTGGCCACGAATGGTGGAAAGCGGCCTGAGCGCCGGCGGCATCACCTTATCGACCCGGAGGATGAAATAGCCATTGCTGCCCGCTTCGGTGAGCACGCTATCCTCGCCGTCCGCGACTTCGAAGGCCGTCTTCAGGAAGACGGAGCCGCCAGGCAGACCGTCAACCGCTTTCCCCAGATCGTCCTTGCCTGCAGCATCGAGCGCCGCCACGGTGGCCACCTTCAGATTCAGGCTTTGTGCTGCTTCTTCAAGGGTCGCGCCGCCACCCAGCGTGTCCTCCACGCGGTTTGACAACTCATAAAGGGCATCGATGGCTTTTTCCTTGCGGAGCCCCGTCTCCAGCTCGGCGCGCACCTCCTCAAAGGTCCGTTCCTGACTGGGCTCGATCAAGGTCACCCGCATGATGTGCCAGCCGAGAGCCGACTTGATGGGCTCGCTGTGAGCACCGATTGTCACCGCGAAAGTAGCTTCGGCCAGATCCGGCGGCAGATCCTTGGCTTCGACCGTGCCCAGCTTTATCGCATCGGCCTCCATGCCTGCAACTTCCTTGGCCACGGCGACGAAATCGCCGCCTACGGCGAGCTTGCCGTGGGCGGCCTTGGCATCCTCTTCCGAAGCCAACAAGATCTGCTCGACGCGGCGGCGTTCCGGCTTCCGGAATTCGCCGGCCCTGGCGTCGAAAGACTCACGCACGTCCTCTTCCGACACTGCCATCTCGAGCATCAGGTCGGCAGAATCGAGACGCAGATAGGTCACCGTCCGGTATTCCGGCGCGGTGTACCGGGCCGCCTCCTCCTGATGGTATTCGGCCAAAACCCCGTCCTCGGGCGGTGCCAGTCCCGTCATCGCCTTGTCGTCCACGGCCACCATCTCGGCAACCCGGCTCTGCTGGCGGTGCTTGAACAAAGCCTTGGCCAGCGCCGCCGGCGTCGGGCCGCCGGTCGACAGGCTTCCCACGTATTGGACGCGGGCCATGTCGGCGCGCATCATGTCCACGTACTGGCCCTCCGAAAACCCATTGGAACGGATCACCTGCTGGAAGATGCTCCGGTCGAAGTACCCCATGGGATTGAAGAAAGTCTTGGTGCGCCGGATCTCGTCCGAAACCAGACTATCGTCAATGGCAACCCCCAGGCTGTCCGCCCCCAGCCTGATCAGCGTGCGGTCGATCATCCTTTGCAGCACGATCCCCGCCAGCCCCGAGCGTTGGATCAGATTTTCGTCGAACTGACCGCCTAAGGCCCGACGCAGGCGATCGAGCTCCTGCTGAACCTCGGAATTCAGTGCATCGGGACTGATTTCCACGTCGCCGACCTCGGCCATCACCGTGGTGCTGCTGACGCCGCGCACCACGTCTCCCACGCCCCAGACCGCGAAGCTGAGGATGAGCAGGCCTAACAGTAGTTTGACAAGAATTGATGCCGATTTGGCACGAATAGCTTCCAGCATGGGTTTTTGACCGGTTGTTACGATTGGCGAAGACGCGCGGCATCATAAGAGCGGCGAAGGGGGGCCGCAACCCAAGTTCCATGCCCCACCCGGAAGAGTGTGGAGGGGGGCCGCTTCCTATGATAAACCGGGGTCATAAAACGGTTTTCCAAATCCCTCCAGGAACAGGATCGCAAGCCATGACCCGACGCCCCCTGATTGCCGGCAACTGGAAGATGAACGGGCTCGCCGCCGACGGTACCGCGCTCGCCTCGACATTGGCCGGCAAGATGAAAGGGGGAAGCGACCATCCCTTCAACATGCTGGTCTGCCCACCGTTCCCGCTGATCGGCAAAGTCGTCGACGCGGTGGCCGGGTCCGGGATCGCGGTTGGCGGCCAGGACTGCCACATGGCGGAAAAGGGCGCGCACACGGGCGATACCAGTGCCTGGATACTCAAGGATGCCGGCTGCGATTACGTCATCGTCGGCCATTCCGAGCGCCGTACCGACCACGCGGAGACCGACGAGACGGTCAAGGCAAAAGCGGAGGCCGCCCTGGCTGCAGGTCTCAGGGTCATCGTCTGTATCGGCGAAACGCTACAGCAGCGGGAGGCCGGCCAGACGTTGGAAGTCAATCGCAGCCAGTTCCAAGGGTCGCTGCCGGACGGTGCCACGCCCGAGAACACGGTTATCGCCTACGAACCCGTCTGGGCCATCGGCACAGGTCTCACCGCCACCCCAGGACAGGCTCAGGATGTCCACGCCGCCATCCGGGCCGAAATCAAGGGGAAACTGGGCGATGCGGCGGCAGAGGGCATGCGGGTCCTGTATGGTGGCTCCATGAACCCGGGGAACGCGAGGGAGTTGATCGGCCAGCCCGACATCGACGGCGGCCTGATCGGCGGCGCGGCACTCAAGGCCGACGACTTCTGGGGCATCGCCGAAAGCTGCTGAGCCTTTTTCCGCTGGCAATCCGACACCAGCCGGTCTAAAAGCACGCGGAATTCATTTCCGCCCCGGACGCGGGCCGGCAAAGGGAAGGGTGTTTCCTGTCATGACCACGGTCATTCTCGTCATTCATCTGCTGATCGCCATCACCATGGTGGGGGTCATCCTGCTGCAGCGTTCCGAGGGCGGGGGCCTCGGCATGGGCGGCGGAGGCGGGGGCGGCGGCATGGGCGGTTTCATGACCGGCCGCGCAACAGCCAACCTACTGACCCGTGCCACAGGCTTTCTGGCGGCCGCCTTTTTCGTCACCAGCCTGGCACTGGCCATCCTGGCCGGTGGGCGGAACGAGAAGGGCTCGATCCTTGATCAGCCCGCCCCGACACCCGTCGAGGAGCCGGCCGAACCGGCTGAACCCAGCGCTCCGGTGGCCAAGTAATGGGGGGGCTTGTGACCCCCGACATCGAAAAGGCGGCTCATCGGCCGCCTTTTTCCGTTTGGCAAGCCTCCAGAATCGGTTAAGGTGCAGGTCCATGACGCGGTTCATCTTCATCACCGGCGGCGTGGTCTCCTCCCTCGGAAAGGGACTGGCATCTGCGGCCCTGGGCGCGCTCCTTCAGGCACGCGGCTTCAAGGTTCGCCTGCGCAAGCTCGACCCTTACATCAATGTCGATCCGGGCACCATGAGCCCCTACCAGCATGGCGAGGTCTTTGTCACCGACGACGGGGCGGAAACCGATCTCGATCTCGGACACTACGAGCGGTTTACCTGCGTTTCGGCGCGCCAGAGCGACAACGTGACGACGGGCCGCCTCTATTCCGACGTCATTGCCAAAGAGCGCCGCGGCGACTACCTCGGCGCCACCATCCAGGTTATCCCGCACGTTACCGACGCCATCAAGGACTTCATCGGCAGCAACCTCGGGGACGAGGACTTCATCCTTTGCGAGATTGGCGGCACGGTGGGCGACATCGAGGCGCTGCCCTTTTTCGAGGCCATCCGGCAGTTCGGCAACGAGACGGGCCACGACAAGTGCATGTACGTGCACCTGACCCTGCTGCCCTATATCCCGACCGCCGGCGAACTTAAGACCAAGCCCACCCAACACTCGGTGAAGGAGTTGCTCAATGTCGGTATCCAGCCCGACATGCTGCTCTGCCGCGCCGACCGCGAAATTCCCGAGGGCGAACGCAAGAAGATCTCCCTGTTTTGTAACGTGTCCCAGGATGCAGTGATTCCGGCGCTCGACGTCAAAAGCATCTACCAAGTGCCTATCGCCTATCACCGGGAGGGCCTGGACGACCAAGTGTGCCGCCATTTCGGTCTCACCGACGCGCCCGAACCCGACCTGTCACACTGGCAGGAGATCACCGACAAGGTCACCAAGCCCGAGGGCGAAGTCACCATTGCGGTGATCGGCAAGTACACGGGGCTCATCGACGCCTACAAATCCCTCGGTGAAGCGCTTGCTCATGGCGGGATCGCCAATAACGTCAAGGTCAAAATCGAGTGGGTGGATGCGGAGATTTTCGAAGAGGACAACGTCATCCATCATCTTAAGAACGTCCACGGCATTCTGATCCCCGGCGGATTCGGCGAGCGCGGGACCGGGGGCAAGATCGCTGCGGCACGGTTCGCCCGCGAACATCAGGTGCCCTATTTCGGTATTTGCCTGGGCATGCAGATGGCGGTGGTTGAAGCCGCGCGCAATTTGGCCGCAATCCCCGGTGCGGGCTCGACAGAATTCGGCGCCTGTGACGATCCTGTCGTCGGCCTGATGACCGAATGGATGCGGGACGGCGAGTTGGAAAAACGCTCCTTGACCACCAACCTGGGGGGCACCATGCGGCTGGGAGCCTATGAATGCGAACTCCGCCAGCGTTCCCGCGTGCGGGCGATCTATGGAACCTCGACGATCAGCGAACGCCACCGCCACCGCTACGAGGTCAACATCCGCTACAAGAGCGCTCTGGAGAAGACGGGGCTCGTCTTCTCGGGCATGTCGCCCGATGGATTGCTGCCCGAGATCGTGGAACTGCCCGACCATCCCTGGTTCATCGGCGTCCAGTTCCATCCCGAGTACCGGTCGCGTCCGTTCGAACCGCACCCGTTGTTCATGTCGTTCATCCACGCCGCCGTGCAGCAGGCGCGGCTGGTCTAGGAGAGCCCGATGGCCGAGCCCCGCCACGTTAAGATCGGAAACATCACCTTCGGCAACGACCGGCCGCTCGCGCTCATCGCCGGGCCGTGTTCGCTCGAAAGCCGGGCGCATGCCATGGAAATGGCCGCGGCACTCACCGAAATGGCAAACAAGCTCGGCATCGGGTTGGTCTATAAGAGTTCCTTCGACAAGGCCAACCGGACCAGCGCCGACAGTCCGCGGGGCCTGGGCATGAAAGAGGCCTTGCCGATCCTCGCCGAAGTCAGGCAAACCTACGGATGCCCGGTTATCACGGACGTCCACGAGGCGTCCCAGTGCAGGCCTGTTTCGGAAGCGGTCGACATCCTGCAGATTCCGGCGTTCCTCTGCCGGCAGACCGACCTGCTCCTCGCCGCCGGCCAGACAGGGCACCCAGTCAACGTGAAGAAGGGGCAGTTCCTCGCCCCCTGGGACATGCAGAACGTCGTAAGCAAGCTCGAGAGCACGGGCAACATGAACATCATGGTCTGCGAACGCGGCGCCAGTTTCGGCTACAATACCCTGGTCTCGGACATGCGCGCCCTGCCCATCCTGGCCCAAACCGGCTGTCCGGTGATCTTCGATGCCACTCACTCCGTGCAGCAACCGGGCGGACAGGGGGGGACCTCCGGCGGCCAGCGTGAGTTCGCTCCGGTGCTGGCCCGCGCTGCGGTCGCCATCGGTGTCGCCGCCGTCTTCATCGAAACACATGACGATCCAGACAGCGCCACATCGGACGGGCCGAATATGCTTCCCGTCAGGGACTTACCGGACGTTATGAAGACCTTACTTAAACTCGATGCCATTGCGAAAGAAGACCCTGTGAGGCTCGGTTAGAGTCCTTCGCGCCGCAGCTTGGTCGTCCGCCGAAAACCCGGGTCTCGTCGTCATCCCCATTGCCGCGCTGAACATCACGCGCCGATTGCTATTGCTGTGGCTCCGGAGACCACGTCCACTCACGCGAAATGGCGGAAGTAAAGGTAGACGTTGGCAATGGCGACACTGAGGACCATGATCGGCATGCCGATGGCCATGAAACGCATGAAGCCGATGGGGGTTCCAGCGCGCTCTGACAGCCCCGCCACCATCACGTTGGCGGCAGCGCCGATGAGGGATCCGTTGCCGCCCAGGCAGGCCCCCAGGGCCAGGGACCACCAAATGGGTTCAATCGCCACCGGGCCACCCAACCCGGCCTCCATGGATTCCACCAACGGAATCATGGTGGCAACGAAAGGAATATTGTCGATGGCTGCGGATACGCCCGCCGACAGCCACAGCGTGGTGAATGCGGTGATCATGGGATCGCCCCCCGTGAGCGCCATCAGCTTTTCCGCCAGGATGCCCAGCAGGCCCGCATGTTCGACGCCCCCAACCACAACGAACAGGCCGATGAAGAAGAACAGGGCGCTCCACTCCACTTCCTCCAAGGCCTCACGAACTTGCTCGGCCTGGCCGCGACGATCCTCGCCGATGCTGACGATAAAAAGAAGCAATGCAGCACCGAACATGGCCGTGGTGCCCGGACGGATGTGATAGTGCTCGCCAATGATGAAGCCGGCGATAACCAACACCAACACACCCAGGGACTGCTTCAACAGTCGCATGTCCTGAAGGCTTCCCAGCGCATCGAAGCGCATGACACGTTCCTTTAACGCGTCGGTGGTCTGAAGAGACCGGCCCCAGATCAAATAGAAAATGCCCACCACCACCACCATGACCACGGCCGAGACGGGACCCAGCTGAAACAGGAAGGCGTTGAAGCTGTACCCGGTCGCCGAACCGATCAGAATGTTGGGCGGGTCGCCGATCAGGGTTGCCGTGCCCCCGACGTTCGATGCCAGGATCTGGCTGAAGAGGAAGGGGTAGGGGGACACCTTGAGCTTATCGACGATGAGCAACGCCACCGGCACCACCAGCAGCACGGTCGTCAAATTATCCAGAAGCGCCGAGAAGACGGCCGTCACGATGGACATCATGATGAGGATTCCAAGCGGATCCGCCTTCACCTTCTGTGCCGCGAAGATGGCAACGAATTCGAAGACGCCGGTCTTTCGTGTGATGGAGACGATGATCATCATGCCGCAGAGCAGGGCGATGGTGTTGAAGTCGATTCCGGCGATCGCCTGGTCCTGATCGAGCACGCCCGAGACGATCATGACTCCGGCGCCCAAAAGCGCCACCACGGTGCGGTGGAATTTTTCGCTGAGCAGGACCACGTAGGTAATGACCAGAATGATGCTCGACAGCCACAACGGATCGAGCCCGAACATCACCGCATGAGCGGCTTCGGCTGAAGCGGTTCCGTGCATTCACGCATCTCCCTCGTCATGCTGGATGCGCTCGCCCCAGCCCTCCTCGTCACGCAGCAGGGAAAGGATGGTAAAGAACGAGATGGCGCCCAGGAGCTTGCGTGTCTCCTTATCCACGACAGGCACCACGAACTGGGTTCCCGCCAGGATCTTCTGCGCCTCGATCATTGGCGTGTCGAGGTGGACCACCTTGGCCCGTTCGTCCATCACCTCGCGGATGGGACGCTGGCTCAACTCCTCCAGACGCTCGAGCAATTCTTCCTTGGACTCGCGCAGGTAACTCATGCGATTGAGACCGCGGATCATGGTCAGGTGTTTGGGTAGCATCAGGTGCATGAGACGGTCCCCCGACAGCAGCCCGGCGAAGGTTTCGTTCCGCTCCACAACCGGGACCAACCCCATATGCTTTTCGCTCATAAAGGCGACGGCAGTTTCCGTTGGATCGTCAGCGTATAGACACGTCTTCATGGCCCGCATGATCTCGCCGCATACCAGCATGACACCCTCCTTCTGGACGCGTGATCTGGGAAACTATGGTCCCACATCGACCCGACGGGCGTAAAGGGAAGAGACTCCCTCACGACCGAGGAAGCAGAATGGGGAACGTTCTGCCTTCGCCGGTCTGCATCCCGGCCCCAACGCGGAGGTGTCTCCTGGCGCGAATCGGCCTTTCCATTCGCGGGCGCGACATGTATGTCTTGAGGACTTCGAACACCACCTGAGGAACCTGTCCCATGACCGCTATCATCGACATTCACGGCCGCGAGATTCTGGACTCGCGCGGCAACCCCACCGTCGAGGTGGACGTCGTCCTGGAAAGCGGTGCCTTCGGGCGCGCCGCAGTGCCGTCCGGCGCCTCGACCGGCGCGCACGAGGCGGTCGAACTCCGCGACAAAGACACGGGACGTTTCGGAGGCAAGGGCGTCAAACAGGCCTGCGGGTCGGTCAACGGCGAAATCTTCGAGGCCATCGCGGGCATGGACGCCGAGGAACAGCTTCTGATCGACCGCACCATGATCGACCTCGACGGGACCCCCAACAAGGGGCGCCTCGGGGCCAACGCCATCCTCGGCGTGTCGCTGGCCGTCGCCAAGGCGGCGGCCGAGGACGCGGGACTGCCCCTCTACCGCTACATTGGCGGGGCTTTCGCCCACGTTCTGCCCGTACCGATGATGAACATCATCAACGGCGGCGAGCATGCGGACAACCCCATAGACATCCAGGAATTCATGATCATGCCGGTAGGGGCCGCCACCTGTGCGGACGCCATCCGCATGGGCGCAGAGATCTTCGCCTCGTTGAAAAAGGGCCTCAAGGACGCCGGGCATAATACCAACGTGGGCGACGAGGGTGGGTTCGCGCCCAACCTCGCCAGCGCCGACGAAGCCTTGGGCTTCATCATGAAGTCCGTCGAGACCGCCGGCTACAAACCCGGCGACGACGTCATGCTGGCGCTGGACTGCGCCTCCTCGGAGTATTTCAAGGATGGCAGGTACGAGCTCAAGGGCGAGGGCAAAAGCCTCGATGCCGAAGGAAACGTCAAATACCTGGCCGATCTGATGGCACGTTACCCCATCATCTCCATCGAGGACGGCATGGCCGAGGACGACTGGGATGGCTGGAAGGCTCTGACCGAGGAGTTGGGCTCCAAATGCCAGCTGGTCGGCGACGACCTGTTCGTGACCAATCCGGTGCGGCTGTCGAAAGGCATCGACAATGGCATCACCAATTCGATCCTCGTCAAGGTCAACCAGATCGGTTCGCTCAGCGAGACCCTGGAAGCGGTTGAGATGGCGCATAAGGCCAACTACACCGCCGTGATCTCGCATCGCTCGGGCGAGACAGAGGACAGCACCATCGCCGATATCGCGGTGGCCACCAACGCCGGCCAAATTAAAACCGGCTCGCTCTCGCGCTCGGACCGGCTGTCCAAGTACAACCAGCTGATCCGTATCGAGGAGGAACTGGACGGCCAGGCCCGCTACGCCGGGCGCTCGATCTTGGGGTTCGTGACAAAATAACCACCCCGCCTTGCTTGTCTTTTTGTCCGTCCGCCGCGTTGCGATAAGGGCTGCATACCGGCGCATCGTCAAGGCTTCCCGACGCCCTCCGACGGGCTGTATAAGCGACCGGAACGGCGGCTTCCCCTGACTTTTGGGCCGCGTCGCATGCATCTCCCGATGCCTCACATCGCTTCGATGCGCGCTCCCAGCCAAAAATCAGGGGAAGTCGTCTCTATGAGTCCTTATCACCGCACCTTGGTATCAGTCCCGAGATAAACTGAAATCGACGACGCCACCCATACCGGCAATGTTGCCGGCCGGCCAGGCTGGCCGGAGTAGGGAGGGCGAGGACATGGAGCCGCGCGAAGTCATCTCCGGTCCGGATAAATAGATGGTTGTATAAATATCAATAGCAGGGTATAGGTGTTGAGCTTTAAACAAGGAGCCAGATCATGACCGTCCGATCCACAACGACCCGGCTCCCCGGCGCAACCGCCTCTCTCAACACCAACGATGAACCGGAGGTAACGGTCCAATGGCTGTAATCAATCTTGGAAAACTGGTCTATCTCTGGCAGGGCGATTACTCCGCCGCGACGGCCTATGCGGCATACGATGTCTGCCGGTATCAAAACAAGGTCTACATCTGCACGGAGGATACGGCGGCGGGCGAAAACCCGGCGTCCGTGCCCGTCAAGTGGGATCTCATGACCGAAGGCATCCCAGCGACGGCGGACGTCGGAACCGACGGGCAGGTACTCACCTCGAACGGCCCCAACCTGGCGCCGACCTTCCAGGCGGCGATCATTTCCGAGAACACCACCATCTCCGTTGCCGCGTCCGGCGGCGATTTCACGACCCTGAAGGACGCCTATGACAGCATAAAAGACAAACGCATCGCGCCCGACGTTACGGTGACGGTCTCGCTTGCTCCGGAAGTGTTCACAGAAACGGCCTCGATTGTCATCAGTCACCCGGACGGAGCGCAAATTCTGATTTCCGGTCCCACGCCGTTGAACACCGCGATTACCGGCCAGCACGGCGTGTCGGGTTCGGCGGGGGCGTATTCGTGCATCCTGAACGTGACCAACGCGAGCATTTTCGAGACGGGCAGGTACTGCCTGATCGCCGACGCAACCGGGTCCTC
>PIVK01000199.1 GCA_003354135.1 Rhodospirillales bacterium | reverse complement strand
ACCATAGGCAGAGGGTAGTGAAGCCGGATTTTTGATTTTGACCTTGACCTAGTTCTGGGACAGGACTTTGTTTATTTTTTTGAAATCACGAAAAAATCTTCTTAGGCCACATTTCTCAAAGGAATGCTTTCCTATTGCACACAATTGTTCCCTAGGACCATAGGCAGAGGGTAGTGAAGCTGGATTTTTGAATTTTTGACCTTGACCTAGTTCTAGGACAGCACTTTGTTTATTTTTGAGAATTCACGAAAAAATCTTCTTAGGCCACATTTCTCAAAGGAATGCTTTCCTATTGCACACAATTGTTCCCTAGGACCATAGGCAGAGGGTAGTGAAGCCGTATTTTTGAATTTTGACCTTGACCTAGTTCTAGGACAGCACTTTGTTTATTTTTGAGAATTCACGAAAAAATCTTCTTGGGCCACATTTCTCAAATGAATGCTTTCCTATTGCACACAATTGTTCCCTAGGACCATAGGCAGAGGGTAGTGAAGCCGGATTTTTGATTTTGACCTTGACCTAGTTCTGGGACAGGACTTTGTTTATTTTTTTGAAATCACGAAAAAATCTTCTTCGGCCACATTTCTCAAAGGAATGCTTTCCTATTGCACACAATTGTTCCCACGGACCATAGGCAGAGGGTAGTGAAGCCGTATTTTTGAATTTTGACCTTGACCTAGTTCTAGTACAGCACTTTGTTTATTTTTGAGAATTCACGAAAAAATCTTCTTCGGCCACATTTATCAAAGGCACGCTTCGATATTGCACACATGTGTTCCCTAGGACCATAGGCAGAGGGTAGCGAAGCCGGAATTTTGAAATTTGACCTTGAACTAGTTCTAGGACAGCACTTTGTTTATTTTTGAGAATTCACGAAAAAAATCTTCTTAGGCCACATTTCTCAAAGGAATGCTTTCCTATTGCACACAATTGTTCCCTAGGACCATAGGCAGAGGGTAGTGAAGCCGGATTTTTGAATTTTTGACTTTGACCTAGTTCTAGGACAGCACTTTGTTTATTTTTAAATTTCAAAATTATCTTAGGCCAGCAGAGCACCTGGCCCATGGGCCACTAGTTTTTTTTTAAGCTTAAAACTTTACTTTAAAAAAAAAATGTTTTACTTGTAAACTATGACAGATAGATGATAGCCATCAACTATTGCGCGGAGACATATGTCTTTTCAAAGACAACGATTCGTACTAGTTGAATATTGTTGTTAGCTGTTTAGCCTACATTTCTCAGTGGGTTGCTTTCATAGCGCAGATATATACTCTTCTGGGTCATAGGCAGAGGGTAGCAGGCCCTGAATTTTGATTTTAGGAATTCTATGGACACTTCTAGTCTTCAACAAATAGTTTTAATACTGTGGCAGCAGAGCACCAGGCCACTAGGCCTCTAGTTCATAATTACAGTACTGACCAATGTTTATAACATTTATTTGCAATTATCAAAGTCAAAGTAAATT
>PIVK01000079.1 GCA_003354135.1 Rhodospirillales bacterium | reverse complement strand
CCTGACTTTTGGACCGCGTCGCACGCATCTCCCGATGCCTCACATCGCTTCGATGCGCGCTCCTAGCCAAAAATCAGGGGAAGTCGTCTCTATGAGTCCTTATCACCGCACCTTGGTATAAGGCCGGGACACGGGTGGTATGGATTCCCCGGCCTTGCCGGGATTTTCTCCACACCGGCGCCGTGGAACCTCAAGGCGGTCCCAGTTCGTCCAGGAGTTCGGCGACCACGGCTATCAGGTTTGGCAAGGAGGTTTCAGCGATCTGCCAGACGCGATCATTTTCGACGGCAGCGTAGCCGTGGATCAGGACGTTACGGAAAGCAACGATGGCACGGGCCTCCGGAATGCGTGCCGCCAGGGCCGGGTCCAGATTCGACAGTTGGTTCAGCGCTTCGCCGATAATCTCGAACTTCCGTTCCACGGCGGAACGGACGACATCGTTCCCGGCGTAGGTTTGGGCATCCAGGCCGGACACGAAGCGCCGAACCGCATCGGCGGCTTCACGGATGTCCCACAGGAAGGCCCGCGCATCACGGCGCATAGACGACTTCCCGCGCCTCGTCGATGCTGGCGAGGATGAAGGGGTTGGCAATCGCCCCCGCCTCGACGATATCGACCGGCCGTCCCAGGAGTCGCTCGAGCGATTCGGCAAAGCCGAAATACTGCTCCAGGGGGGAAAGATCCGACCCGGACTCGAAGGAAACCAGGAAGTCCGCATCGCTGGCGGCCGGATCGAAATCCGTTCCGCGTGCGGCGGAACCGAACACCTCCAGCCGCCGCACCCGGAAGTGTCGGCACAGTCCTTCGATTTCGGCGCGTTTCCGGTTGATTGACGGATGCATGTCGACTTTCTCGGCACCTTACGACTGTCGGTTCGTCGAGTTCTACCGTTAGGATCGGCTTTGGCGGCGAAAACCACCTTGATCATGCCGCAAGAGCAGCATGATGTCCATGGGACAGCGAGTGAGGCGTCAGGCTGACCACGTCCCGAAAGAATCCCTTATTTTGTGTTTGTTTTCAAAGAAATGGTGGGCACGGCTGGGATTGAACCAGCGACCCCTCGCGTGTGAAGCGAGTGCTCTCCCGCTGAGCTACGCGCCCTTGTCTCTAAAGGGAAGCACCATATAAAAGCGCCGCGCGGGGACTGTCAAGGCATGCTCTAGTCCCAGGTCTCCAGCATTCGCGCCAGATCGGCGAAGTCGTCGAGGATTGCGTCCGGCCCCAGCTTCGCCGGGTCCATCTTGGCATAGCCGTGGGCATAGACGATGGTCGGGAGGCCGGCGGCCTTGCCCGACGCCACGTCGTTCAGGCTGTCGCCGATCATGACGGAGGAAAGGGCGTCCGCGCCCAAGGCGTCCAGGCAGGCTTCCACGTGGCGCGGGTCCGGCTTCTTGATGCCGGGCAGCGTATCGCCGCCGATGACGGCGGAGAAATGCGGGGTCAATCCCAGGGCCTCCAAGACCTTTATGGCCGGGCGATGGGGCTTGTTGGTGCAAATGCCGAGTCGGAGGCCCATCGCCTTGAGGGTGGCCAGCGCTTCCATTACACCCGGGAAGGGCCGGGTCTCGTCGGCGGCGTGCTTGTGGTAGAAAGTCACGAAGCGGGCGGTCAGACCGTCCAGGCGTTTGCCCGCCGGGTTCCCGGTTTTCGCGAAAGCGCGTTCGACCAGCCTCGGCACGCCGTCCCCGACCATCATCTTGATGTCGGCCAGGGTCAGCGTGGGGCGCCCTTCCTCGGCCAGAATGTGGTTGGCGGCGGCGAGAAGGTCCGGTGCACTGTCGATCAGCGTGCCGTCGAGGTCGAAGATGACGCTGGAAAAACGGGCCATGAAAGAATCCGTAACAATCTTTGACTTGGCGGAAGTCCCGCCTTGTGGCAAGTTTTGCGCGGCTTTTTGCCGGGAGATCGGTCTTGTAGACGACCATGCATTGATGACCAAGAGAAAAACCGCCGCCGTTATCCTCGCCGCCGGACTCGGCACACGGATGGAATCCGCCCTGCCCAAAGTCATGCATCCGCTGGCCGGGCGGCCCATGATCAACCATGTGCTGAGCACGCTGGAAAGCCTTGCGGCCGAGCGTGTCGTCGTTGTGGTGGGCGAAGATATGAAGGGGGTCGCCGAGGCCGTCGCTCCGCATACGATTGCCGTCCAGCACCGGCGCCTCGGCACCGCGCACGCCGTGCTCGCGGCGCGCGAGGCTCTGCGGGATTTCGATGGCGACGTTCTGGTGCTCTATGGGGACACGCCGCTGATTGCGCCGGAGACCCTGGAATCCATGCGGGACGCCCGGGCTTCGGCGGCCGAACCCGATGTGGTGGTTCTGGGGTTCCGGCCCGGGGACCCCGGGCAGTACGGGCGTCTGATCACCGGCCCGGAGGGGGATCTGGAGCGCATCGTCGAGGCCAAGGACGCGTCCCGCGACGAACTCAATGTTGATCTCTGCAACTCCGGCGTCATGGTGATCAACGGGGCGCGGATGTTCGGTTGGCTGGAGCGAATCGGCAACGACAACGCGAAAGGCGAGTATTACCTCACCGACATCGTGGCCCTGGCACGCGGCGACGATTGCCGCTGTGCGGTGGTCGAGGGCAACGAGGATGAACTCCTGGGGGTCAATTCACGCGGCGAACTGGCGGTGGCGGAAGCCCTGGTGCAGACGCGGCTGCGTGCCCGGGCCATGGCTTCGGGTGTGACGCTGGTCGATCCCGCCACGGTCTACTTCTGCGACGATACCCGGTTCGGGCGCGACGTTCTGATCGAACCCCATGTGGTGTTCGGACCCGGCGTCGCGCTCGGCGACAATGTCACCATCCGCGCCTTTTCCCACATCGAGGGGGCCAAGATCGCACCGGGCGCCGGCGTCGGCCCGTTCGCCCGCCTGCGCCCCGGGGCCGAGATCGGCGAAGGCGCCAGGATCGGCAACTTCGTCGAGGTCAAGAAGTCGACGGTGGAAGAAGGGGCCAAGGTCAACCACCTCGCCTATATCGGCGACGCGCGAATCGGCGCCGGGGCGAACATCGGTGCCGGCACCATCACCTGTAACTACGACGGTTTCTTCAAGTTCCCGACGGACATCGGCAAGGGGGCCTTCATCGGCTCCAACACGGCGTTGGTGGCGCCGGTCAAGGTCGGCGACGGGGCCGTCGTCGGGGCGGGCAGCGTGGTGACCAAAGACGTGGCGGCCGATGCTTTGGCCGTGACCCGTGCCCCGCGGACCGAGGCCGAGGGGTGGGCGGCCCGCTTTCGCGAGCGGAAGGCGGCCGAGAAGGCCTCGAAGAAGAAGAAGGTCTAAGGGATGTGCGGCATCATCGGCATTATCGGCAAGGGTGAGGCGGCCCCCCTGCTTATCGAGGGGCTGAAGCGGCTTGAGTACCGGGGCTATGACTCGGCGGGCGTGGCGACACTCACCAACGGATCCATCGAGAGGCGCCGGGCCGAAGGCAGGCTGGTCAACCTGGAGGACAAGGTGGCTTCCGAGCCCATCGTGGGCACGATCGGCATCGGACATACCCGCTGGGCCACCCACGGCGTTCCAAACGAGATCAACGCCCACCCCCACGCCACCGGCAAGGTGGCGGTGGTTCACAACGGCATCATCGAGAATTTCCGGGAGTTGCGTGCGGAGCTGGAGGCGGACGGCCGCGTTCTGGCGTCCGAGACGGATACCGAAGTGGTGGCTCATCTGATCACCCGTTACCTCGACGAAGGCCGGGATCCGGCTGCGGCGGCTTCCGCCGCCCTCGGGCGTCTGGAGGGGGCCTTCGCACTGGCCATCATTTTCGCCGGCGAACACAACCTCATGATCGGAGCCCGGCACGGCAGTCCCCTGGCGGTCGGCTTTGGCGACGGCGAGATGTTCTTGGGTTCCGATGCCTTGGCCCTGGCCCCGTTGACCCGGCGGATCATGTACCTGGAGGACGGCGACCGGGCGGCAGTGCGCCGCGATGGCGTCACGGTTTCCGACGGGAGGGGCCGCACCGTCGAACGCGACGTGCGCCGGACCGAATTGTCGGGCGCCCTGATCGGCAAGGGTGGATACCGCCACTTCATGCTCAAGGAAATCTACGAACAACCCCAGGTTATTGGCGATACGCTCCGTTCCTTCATCAATCCGGCGACCCGCGGCGTGACCCTGCCCGAGGTCGACCTCGACTTCGCCGCGGTCACGCGGGTGACACTGGTCGCTTGCGGGACGTCATATTATGCCTGCATGACCGCCAAGTACTGGATCGAGGGAACGACTGGACTGCCGGTGGAGGTGGATGTCGCGTCGGAGTTCCGCTACCGCAAGGTCGACCTGCCGGAAGGCGGGCTGGCGGTGTTTGTATCCCAGTCGGGGGAAACGGCGGACACCCTTGCGGCGCTCCGGTTCGCCAAGCGGCGGAAACAGCATATCCTCTCTATCGTCAACGTTCCCGAAAGCACTATCGCCCGGGAATCGGATGCCGTTTTGCGCACCTATGCCGGGCCCGAAATCGGGGTTGCCTCGACCAAGGCGTTTACCACCCAGCTTACGGTCCTGGCCTGTCTCGCCATCGTGCTGGGACGCGAACGCGGGCGCCTGGAAGAGGGCGACGTGGCGTCCATGGCCGAAGCGCTGATGGAAGTGCCGTCCCGCGCCGCGGAAGTGCTGCGTCACGACGGGCATTTGCGCGAATTGGCCCACGAGGTGGCCGAGGCCCGCGACGTGCTTTATCTCGGACGCGGCACCAGCTTTCCCATCGCCATGGAGGGCGCGCTGAAGCTCAAGGAGATTTCCTACATCCACGCCGAGGGCTACGCCGCAGGCGAAATGAAGCACGGTCCCATCGCGCTGATCGACGAAGACGTTCCGGTGATCGTTATCGCGCCCTCGGACGAGCTGTTTGAAAAAACGGCATCCAATATGCAAGAAGTGATCGCACGCGGCGGGCGGGTCATCTTCATGAGCGATAGGGAGGGGGAAAAACGCCTCGGCGGCCTGGCTGCCGCCACTGTCGTCATGCCCGCCGTCGAGCCCTTCGTGGCGCCGATCCTTTATGCGATCCCGGCGCAGTTGCTGGCCTACCACGTGGCCGTCATCAAAGGGACCGACGTGGATCAGCCGCGCAACCTGGCGAAAAGCGTGACGGTGGAGTAGCTATGGGCCGGTTGCCGTGACCGGCCAACACGCGGAGAATGACGCGCCTTAACATCGGCGGCCCGCAGACCGCCGCGCCCGGACCGGGAGAGGCCGTTCGGGGACGTATCGGGCCCGAAAACACCCGAGGGGTGAAAAAAAAGGGAGCGGCCCGAAGGCCGCTCCCCGATTTTCGTCGTCCATCCGGCCCGGATCAGAAGGCCAAGACGAGGCTGGCGTTAACGCCCCAACCATCGTTGTTGAGTGTGTCGTCGTCCGGATCCTCAGAATCGTAGTCGGCAAACATCAGGTCGGCGCCGACGATGACGCCCGGGCCCAAGGTATAGGTGCCGCCGATGATGGTGTACTCGGTAGTATCGACACCAGCAGTGGCGACCAGATTTTCGTTTTCCGCGCGGGAGTGGGACACGCCGACCGTATAGGGGCCGGTGGCGTAGGTCAGGCCGACACTCCATTGTTTGCCGTCCTCGGTAGCCCCGCTGGTCGCAGCGAGGTGCTCAACGCTCCGGATATATCCGCCGCCGAGGGTAAGGCCGGCGTAGGAGAGGCTCAGGCCGCCGCGGACACTCGTGACGTCATTGTTGGCATCACCTTGATAGCGCTTGCGATTATAGCCGACGTCGGCACCGACCTTGACGTCACCCAGGGTGCCGTCATAGGCGAGCGAAACACTATAACCGGTCCCCGTAGCATCGCCGGAGGGCTGGGCCGCACGGCTTGTGTGCGTGTTGTCCGGGTTGAAGCTGAGGCCGATGCCGAGGCCGTTGAAACGCGGCGACAGGTAGGTGATGCGGTTTTGGGTGTTGTCATCGGCTAACGTGTTGAC
>PIVK01000198.1 GCA_003354135.1 Rhodospirillales bacterium | reverse complement strand
GATCGGATCGGAGGCCCGGGCGCTCGGAGCCATGGCCACGGAAACGGCGACAAGGGCGGTGGTCCCCAAAAGAATCTTTTTCACGATGATTTCCCTTTCCCGGCCTCGCGGCCCCTTAATAAACCAGCCTCGCGGCCCCTTAATAAATCAGCCTCGCGGCCCCGTTTGCTGCTTCGCGTCCCGGCGGCCCCCCCGGCCCGTGGAACGGATTCAAGACTTCGACGGAACGTATAAGATCACCGGAAGGCCAGGCAATCAAGGGAAATCAAGGGAAATCAAGGAAACCGCGTGGCCCGTGGGCAAAAAAACCGCGCGTGTGATATTTTTGTCACGGTTTGGGGTCAGGGGGGGGATTCGTTTCGGATTCGGGCGGGTATTTTCCCCGAAGCACGGAGTGTTTATTGCGTTCGCGGCCCACCGGCCACCGGCCCATAGGGATTCGCCGCATTTCCCCGATAGAGCGGAGCCGGAATCCGCAGCCTTGTCCGCCACGGCGGATCGGGAGGGGTTGTTTGGGGACGTGCCCGGGCCCGGACAACACCCGAGGGACGGCGGGGCAAAAAAAAGGGCGCGCCCCCCCCCGGAAGGCCGCCCCCGATTTTCGTCGTCCATCCGGCCCGGATCAGAAGGCCCGGATCAGAAGGCCCGGATCAGAAGGCCAAGACGAGGCTGGCGTTGACGGCCCAACCGTTGTTGTCAATGGGCAGATTTGCGGGTTCGACTTTTTCCTCGTAGTCGGCATACATCAGGTCGGCGCCGACTTTGACGCCCGGGCCCAAGGTGTAGGTGCCGCCGACGACGGTGTACTCGGTAGAATTGTCACCAGGCTGATTAATCTTATATTCGACTAGCGTGCGGGAGTGGGACGCGCCGACCGTGTAGGGGCCGACGGCGTAGGTCAGGCCGACACTCCATCCGTAGCCGTCTATGGTATCATGTGTACCGGTGGGGGGCGACGCCCCCGTTATGTAGCCGTCGACTTGGTGCTCAATGTTCCGGACATATCCGCCGCCGAGGGTAAAGCCGGCATAGGAGAGGCTTAGGCCGCCGCGGATACTCTTGGAGTCATTGTCAGGTGGTCCTGTTCTGGCCCCGTGAGAGCGCTTGCGATTATAGCCGACGTCGGCCCCGACCTTGACGTCACCCAGGGTGTCGTCATAGGCAAGCGCAACACTATAACCGGTCCCCCCGCGAGGGCTATTGGGGTCGTCGCTTCTAAGGGGCTGGGCCGCACGGCTCTTATGATCGACGTCCGGGTTGAAGCTGAGGCCGAAGCCTAATCCCATGAAACGCGGCGACAGGTAGGTGATGCGGTTTTGGGTGTTGTCATCGGCGATCGTGTTGTTGCTGCCTACCCCATTCTCAGAACTATACTCGATAAAGACCCACGGCTGCACTTCGCCGCCGTCGACGGTGATCACGCCGCCGGTCGGGGCCTTGTGGGCGAGTTGGGCAATAGCGCCGCCGGGCTGCT
>PIVK01000197.1 GCA_003354135.1 Rhodospirillales bacterium | reverse complement strand
CCCCCAGCCCGCCGCAGGCGCCGATTTTTTGGCATGTTTTCTTTTTCGCGCGATTATTACTTGTTTTCATGGGAATTCGGCGTACTTGCGGCCATGCTATCACGCCTTGCGACATCCTTTCGGCGCTGCTGACCGTGCCATGCTGCTCAACTGACCGCCTGCATAGCTCGCGGCCTTAGTCTTCGGCATTCAGTGACGACCTGATCGTACGGCCAGTAGGAAGGTGTCCTTCCAGCGCGTGCACGCTTCTGACGCAATGCGCGTCACAAACTGCCTCGGATTGGCTGCTGGCACTCTCGAGGCTATGCCTACACAGCCTCGCGCGCATGGGCAGTCAAGAGGGACCACGCACCTTCTCAGGACAGCGCCGGTGCCTCTCTCTTGGACCGGCAAACTTGGTGGTCTCGTGTCACCAATGTGGGACCAGTGCGGCATCGCGCCATCGACAGCTCTGAACTGCGCCTCACCACTGACCGGGAAGGCCGCCAAGTGGGCCAGCACAGGTCGCACATTGTGGCAGCAGTCAGCAGTGCATGGCTGATAGCTAGAGCAGCAGCGTCAGGGTCGCAGGGTCGGATCGTGTCAAGCCTCTCGCCCGGCCGGCCGCGTGCAGACGTCGGCCTGTCTGCTGTCTGGAGTGATCTGTCGGCGGTCAGTACGACCGATCAGGTCGGAGTTTTCTGATGGTTGGAGGGTCTATCTGTATGTACTCCTCGAGATCTCTCCAAATCTGCCCTCTGATCAACCGTGATCATTCGGGAAGTCGGTGCTCATAGAGACTCATAGAGCCGGAGCCCCGTTTCCGCACTGCTGCGCGGCGCACGGTGTGGGCCGGGGGCCCCCGCGCCGGCCCAGAGCTCCTGGCGTCGTACCTGCACTCGATCAAGGACGACGCCTCCAACGACTTCCTCTCCTCGGGCGTCAACAATTTCCTGCAGACGCAGCTGGACAAGTACCGCATGTTTTACCCGTCGCAGAAGGGGCTGCTCGAGCAAGCGCTTTTGTTTCTCCCTAAGCTGGAGCAGCTCGCCGCCGCCGCCGCTGCCGCCGCCGCGCCGCCGCCCGACTTTGGGACCCCCGCGCCGCCGCCCGACTTTGGGACCCCCGCCGCAGCGCGGCCCCGCCCGGGAGAAGCTGGCCCAAGCGCCGCGCCCCCGCCGGTCGAATTTTAGCATCTAGGCCGTTGGGACAGCTCGGGACGGCTCGGGACGGCTCGGGACGGCTCGGGTCCCTCGGGTCCCTCGGGTCCCTCGGGACCGCTCGGGACCGCTCGGGACGGCTCGGGACCGCTCGGGACCGCTCGGACACTTCCGAACATTGGTACTCCGTTGTGACTGTGCATGCGTCCAGGAGTGCCAGAGATCTTTAGACACCATTGGCTTGGGAGGTGCGTCACAGTGTTTCTTGTAATGAGTAACATCCAGTGGTGCACTAACCTCCGAGAAACCCTTCGGGTCGCTCCTCATCGCAAACCCTGTCAGTAGAGTCTC
>PIVK01000036.1 GCA_003354135.1 Rhodospirillales bacterium | reverse complement strand
TGCGGCGCCAACATGCGACCCTGATGGTGCTGGAAGCCGGCCTGCCTTTCCTAGAAGGAATCGCCACCCATGGGCTTCTGGGGCGCATGGACTGTTCGATGCTGCTGGTGCGCTGATGGAGCGGGGGTTGGGGGAGGTCAGTTTGTCCCGCACTATACGCAACTGGAGGCAAAAGTCCTAAATCCCGTAGGTATTGAGGCTCTTGCAAAACACCATAAAGGCGATGAATCTTCCGCGGTCCCGGCTAATTTTCGAGGCGTAGTTGAGAATCGAATTCAAATATTTCTGAGCAATTCCCGAAGCTGTGCAAGCCCTTCCGGGCCGAACTGAATAGTCTGGCTTCTCGCACCTGGCATTTGGCGGTGTAGTGATCCGTAGGTGTTAATTTGCAGATAAGTATCACCGTGACTATCGCAAAACACTCTGTACGTGGCTTTTACACTTTCATGGACTCTCTTTTGTTCCATAGTAATGTGCTCAAGATCTGTAATGAGGGCCATTTATCATCCTCCATTTATAATGAATACCAGAGAACCAGCACTCAAACCGCCAGCATGTGATAACCGCAGCAAGACTGCTAGAGCGCGTCAGTTCGGAAAATTGTCCATGATGACGATATCGCCGGGGTTCAGGCCGGGGACGAGAACTTGTTCCACATAGGCATTGATGCCGGGCGGCGGAAAAAGGGAAAGCGTGCGAGGAGAACGTCACCGAACGAAATCTTCGTTGCGCTCAATTAGATCAGTGTCCGCGTACAGGTTCGGCTCATCGGCAAGATGGTCGAAGGCTTTCCCCATGACGTTCATCTCGGTGATGGAGATTTCGTCGTCTTCATCGACCGTTTCAAGGACGACGCGCACGATCCGGCGCGGTGCCAGCCCAAGCCGTGTCAGGTCTTCCTTGGGCAGGAGCCTGCCCGCTTCGATACGTTCGATAGTCGTTTTCATATACGTAGCTTACCACATTCACACCGAACGACGACACACCGTTCCGGATAAGCTCGGTTGCCGTGGCCGCAGGCATGGGGGGCTCGAAAACGACACCCACACCAAAGCAGGCCGTGCCACCCCGTCAAGGATTTGCCCCTCCGGGTTCCTCCTTGACTGCGCGGCTTTGTGCGGACTGCCGGCTTTGGGGTGTTTGTAGGCTTGCCGGGGACTTGCCGGGCAAGCCCGAACGGGAAATTGGTGGAGCCGAGGGGAATCGAACCCCTGACCTTCGCATTGCGAACGCGACGCTCTCCCATCTGAGCTACGGCCCCTTGGGGATTAGGTGTCTCCGGTCGGGCGCCGGAGCAAGCGGAGAATGGCGCGCGGCGGCACCGCTGTCAAGATCGGTGGGGCTTGCAAGGGAGCGCACTGGAAGTTAGGTTGGCCCCGTTTTCATGATAGGATTGGACGGCGTTAATGGATGTGATCTTAGGTCCCGTGATGCGGCTGCTGCACATGGTTATCGAGCTTTATGTCTGGATCGTCGTGGTCGGGATCGTTCTCAACTGGTTGGTGGCCTTCAACGTGGTCAACACGTCGAACCGCTTTGTCTACATGGTGGGGGACTTCACCCACCGGCTGACCGAACCGCTGCTGGGGCGAATCCGCCGCGTGATCCCCAACATGGGCAACTTCGATATCTCGCCGGTCGTTCTCATCTTCGGACTGATCCTGCTGAAGGACCTCCTCTCTTCGGTCGCAACGAAATTTGGCGGCTAGCCGCGGCCCCCTCGCGCCGGAAGCCGGGCGCGGTGTCGGCGTCAGGGTGCGCCTGACGCCCAAGGCCGCGACCAACCGGATCAAGGGAATCGGCCCCGGGGCCGGCGACGAACCGGTCGTCAAGGTCCAGGTGACGGCGGCACCCGAAGGGGGAAAGGCCAACGCGGCGCTCATCAAACTGCTGGCAAAGGCCTGGCGGGTCCCGAAAACGTCGGTCTCGGTGGTCCGGGGGGCCACGGACCGCAGCAAGACCCTCCTGGTGGAGGGCGACGAACGGGACCTGATGCAACGACTGACGGAATGGATGGAAAAGATCAATGGCTGATGCGGACATCATTAACGGCAAGGCCTTCGCCGAGGGCTTGCGCCATCGGGTGAGCGAGGAGGCGGCCCGCCTCAAGGCGGACCATGGCCTCGTCCCCGGTCTGGCGGTGGTCCTGGTGGGCGAGGACCCGGCGAGCCAGGTCTACGTGCGCAACAAGGGCAAGCAGACCGTCGAAGCGGGCATGCAGTCCTTCGAACACAAACTGCCGGACGACACCGGCCAGGACGAACTGCTGGCCCTGGTTCATCGTCTCAACCAGGACCATGCGGTCCATGGCATCCTGGTCCAACTGCCGCTGCCCGGCCACATCGACGAGAAAGCGGTGATCGACGCCATCGAGACGGCCAAGGACGTCGACGGCTTCCATGTGGTCAATACGGGCAAGCTGGCCATCGGCACCAACGACGCCATGGTGCCCTGCACGCCCCTGGGCTGCCTGATGATGCTCAAAGACAAGCTGGGCTCGCTTTCGGGCAAGAAGGCCTTGGTTCTGGGCCGCTCCAATATCGTCGGCAAGCCCATGGCGGCCCTGCTGCTGAAAGAGAACTGCACCGTCACCATTGCCCACTCGCGCACCCGGAACCTGGCCGACGAATGCCGGGCCGCCGACATCCTGGTCGCCGCCGTGGGCCGTCCGCGCATGGTCAAGGGCGACTGGATCAAGCCGGGTGCGGTGGTGATCGACGTCGGCATGAACCGCATCGACGCGCCGGAGAAGGGCGAGGGCAAGACCCGCCTGGTGGGGGACGTCGACTTCGACGCCGCCGTCAGGGTGGCGGGCGCCATCACCCCGGTGCCGGGCGGGGTCGGGCCGATGACCATCGCCTGTCTGCTGCGCAACACGGTGGTTGCCGCCTGCAGCCAGAAGGGGCTTGAGGCACCGGACCTTTAGAGGATCCGTAGAATTCGAAGCCGCTTCGTGGCTCCGAATTCTTGGCGGAGCGGCCCTCTATGCGGCGTTTCCCGCCGGGCTCTGAATTCGTGATCGGAAGATTTCCGATGCCCTTTTGACCTCGGGTTCTTGCAAATCATTTTCAGTTCCCCTTGACACCCGATTCCACACTCCCGTATACGTAACTCATGAAGTTAAGAATGATTTTCAATTTCTCGAGCATCCATCATGCCCCTCGATAACCGAGGACGAGAACACGCCCACGCCTTTTCCCTGGCCCTGGCCGGCGAGGGTGAGCGGGTGCGCATCGTCGCGCTGGCCGGCGGCAAGGGGGTTGAGCGACGCTTGATCGACCTCGGACTTCCCGTGGGGACGGATCTTGAGGTGATCCACCGGCAAGGGCCGGGGCGCATGGTGGTCGGCCGGGCCTACGCCCGCGTGGCGCTGGGCGCCGGGATCACCAGAAAAATCCTGGTCTCGCTGCCCGAAGACCGCAAAGACTCCGGCGTGTCTCCCCGTGCGGCGGCCGAATAGGCTTTGATCCTCGCGGAAGATCGAATGTCTTGGATGTGGGCCGGCAGGGCCTTGGAAAACCGATCATGACCAATCTCACCATCGGCGTCGTCGGCAACCCCAACTGTGGAAAGACCACGCTTTTCAACGCCTTCACCGGCGCGCGCCAACGCACCGGCAATTGGTCGGGCGTCACGGTGGAGCGCAAATCCGGCACCTACGAACACGCAGGGAACAAGATCGACGTGGTGGACCTGCCGGGCGTCTATTCGCTTGGCGTCGTGCCGGGCATGGACTCCATGGACGAGACCATCGGCCGCGACTTTATCCTCTCCGGCGAGCCCGATGTCATCGTCAACATCGTCGACGTCGGCAATCTGGAGCGCAACCTCTACCTCACCGCCCAGCTCATCGAGATGCGCGTGCCCATGGTGGTGGCGCTCAACATGATGGATGCGGCGGCGCGGCGCGGGATCGAGGTTGACGCCGAACACTTGGCCGAACATTTGGGGGTGCCGGTGGTGCCGCTGATCGCATCCAAGGGCCGGGGCGTCGATGCTCTCAAGGAGGCTATCCGCGAAACGGCGGCACGCAAGACCATCCCGACGGCCGCTATCCCCTATGCGGCTCCGGTCGAGAAAGCGGCCGACGCGTTGATGCCCATGGTGTCGGCCAAGGCCGCCGAGGCCCAGGTCGACCCCCGCTGGCTGGCCGTAAAGCTGCTGGAGGGCGATGACCTGGCCTGCCGGATGGTGGCGGGCACGGAGGGTTGCGAAACCAGCAAGCGCCTGATCTCGACCATCGAGGACGAGGCCGACGAAGACCCCGACACGCTGATCGCGGACGGCCGTTACGGCTTCGTCAACTTTCTCGCCCGTCACGTGGTGAAGAAACGGGACGAGGCAACCAGCACCACGTCCGACGCCATTGACCGCATCGTGCTCAATCGCTGGTTCGGGCTGCCGATCTTCCTCGGTGTCATCTACCTGCTGTTCATGTTCACCATCAATCTGGGCGGCGCCTTTATCGATTTCTTCGACATCGCTGCCGGAACGCTGTTCATCGAGGGGTTCGGGGCTCTCCTGGAGGCGGTGGGTGTGCCCGTCTGGCTCAAGGTCATCCTGGCTGACGGCATCGGCGGCGGCATCCAGGTGGTCGCCACCTTCATCCCTATTATCGGCTTCCTCTACCTGTTCCTCTCCTTCCTCGAGGATTCGGGCTACATGGCCCGGGCCGCCTTTCTTATGGACCGCTTCATGCGGGTGATCGGGCTGCCGGGCAAGGCCTTCGTGCCCCTGATCGTCGGCTTCGGCTGCAACGTTCCTGCGGTGATGGCGACCCGGTCGCTGGAAAGAAAACGCGACCGCACCATGAGCGTGCTGATGGCGCCCTTCATGTCCTGTGGGGCCCGCCTCGCGGTCTACGCGCTGTTTGCCGCCGCCTTCTTCCCGACGGGCGGGCAGAACGTAGTCTTCGCGCTCTATCTGATCGGCATCGCGGTGGCGATCCTGACCGGCTTGGCGCTTAAGCACACCCTGCTCAGGGGCGAGACGTCGCCCTTTATGATGGAGCTGCCCTCCTACCACACGCCCCAGGCCAAGGGGATCCTCATCCACACCTGGTCCCGCCTGAAGAGCTTCGTGGTCGATGCGGGGCAGGTCATCGTCGTCGTGGTCACCGTCCTCACGTTCCTCAATTCCTGGGGCACGGACGGCAGCTTCGGCAACGAGGACAGCGAGCGCTCGGTCCTGAGTACCATCGGCAAGGCGATGGTGCCGGCCTTCGCACCGCTGGGGATCGAGGACGACAACTGGCCGGCCACGGTCGGCATCTTCACCGGCATCTTCGCCAAGGAGGCGGTGGTGGGGACCCTGAACGCGCTTTATTCCGGACTCGCCGAGGCCGGAGGACCGGCCGGGACCGACGAACCGTTCGATCTGTTGGCCGGGCTCGGCAGGGCGGTGGCGTCTATCCCCGAGAACCTGTCCGGCCTCGCCGATCTGGCGCTGGACCCGTTGGGCCTCGACATCGGAGACGTCAGCAGCGTGGAGGCCGCCGCCGAGGCCCAAGAGGTCGAGACCGGCACTTTCGGGGCCATGGCGGCCCGCTTCGACGGTCGGGCGGGGGCCTTCGCCTACCTGTTGTTCATCCTGCTCTACATCCCCTGCGTGGCGGCCCTGGGGGCCATCAACAGGGAACTGGGGGCGCGCTGGACGACGTTTTCCGCCCTCTGGACCACCGGGGCGGCCTACGGAATCTCGATCCTGTTCTATCAAGGGGCGACCTTTGCCCGCCATCCGGCGAGCTCCGCCACCTGGATCACCGCCATGCTGACCGTTCTCGTCGTGACCCTGCTGGCCATGCGTGCCGTCGGGCGCCGGACCCATCCCGGGATTCCCGCTCCGGTAGGGAACTGATTCCGTGATTCTCTCCGAACTCAAAACCTACGTGAAGGGCCGGGGGCGGGTGCCCATGGAGGATCTGGTCAATCACTTCCGGACCGACCCCGACGCCATCCGCGGCATGCTCGATCACATGATCCGCAAGGGCCGTATCCGGCGCGTCGATACGGACGCCGAAAACTGCACCGGATGCAATAAATGCGAGGCCTTTCGGCTCGAAATCTATGAATGGACCGGGTGAG
This sequence comes from Rhodospirillales bacterium, assembly GCA_003354135.1. GTDB lineage: Bacteria > Pseudomonadota > Alphaproteobacteria > Rhodospirillales > GLO-3 > GLO-3. The sequence continues at coordinate 20,782 of PIVK01000036.1, read as the reverse complement.
CCCCCATCTCCTTGTTTGACGCCACCCTGGACCTTTATCTCGACGCCGCACCGTGGCTTCTGCTGGGTCTTGTCGCCACCGGGCTGATCAAGGCCTGGATGCCCGAGGGCGCGCTTGCGCGCCATCTCGGTGGCGAGGGGCTCGGCCCGGTGTTGCGCGCGGCCCTGATCGGGGCGCCGCTGCCTTTGTGTTCCTGCGGCGTGCTGCCGGCGGCGATGGAGATCCGGCGCGGCGGGGCCTCCAAGGGGGCGACGGTCTCCTTCCTGGTCGCCACCCCGGAAACGGGCCCGGATTCGATCGCGCTTTCTTATGCCCTCCTCGGCCCTTTCATGATGGTGGTCCGCCCGGTGGCGGCCGTGTTCAGCGCCGTTGTTGCCGGCCTGCTGGCGGGCCGGGCCAAGGAAGACCCCGTGGCGGCCGCGGCGCCCCCGCCCTGCGGCGCGTCCTGCGGCGCGTCCTGCGCCAACAGCCGCCCCGGACTCGTCGCCGGCCTCAGGTACGCCTTCACCGATGCTCTTTTCGACATCGCCCCCTGGCTGACAGCGGGGTTGATCGCAGCCGGCGCCGTCGTCGCCTTCGTGCCGCCCATGGCGCTGGCCGCGTGGGCCTCGGGGCCGTTGGCCCTGATCGGCATGCTGGGGGCAGGGATCCCGGTCTATGTCTGCGCCACCGCCTCCACTCCGATCGCAGCGGGCTTCCTGCTGGCAGGCGTTTCGCCGGGCGCGGTGCTGGTCTTCATGCTGGTGGGGCCGGCGACCAATATCGCCACCATCGGCGTGGTTGGCCGTGACTTGGGGCGGGGTGCGCTGATGGGCTATCTGGGCGGTATCGCCATCGGCGCCTTGGCGGCGGGCCTGGCGACTGATGCCCTGGTCTCCGTGTTCGCCATCGACGTCACGGCCGAGATGGCGAAAGCGGCGGAGCTGGTTCCCGAGCCGCTGGCGATGGCGGCGGGGGTCATTATCGTGCTGCCGCTGGGGCCGAGACTTTTCGGCTGGGCGCGGGGCGTTCTTTTCCGGGGACATGCGGGAAAAGCCTGACACCCCCTTGGCAAGACCGTCCAGGCAGGCTAAAAGCGCCCGCCATGAGCACCGACCTCGCCCACATCCGAAATTTCGCCATCATCGCGCATATCGACCACGGCAAGTCGACCCTGGCCGACCGCCTGATCCAGATCTGCGGCGGGCTCGCCGACCGCGAGATGAAAGAGCAGGTGCTCGATTCCATGGACATCGAGCGCGAACGTGGCATCACCATCAAGGCCCAGACCGTGCGCCTGATGTACAATGCTCAGAACGGCGAGACCTATCAGCTCAACCTGATGGACACCCCCGGCCACGTGGACTTCGCCTACGAAGTCTCGCGTTCGCTGGCCGCCTGCGAGGGTTCGCTCCTGGTGGTCGACGCCACCCAGGGGGTGGAGGCGCAGACGCTGGCCAACGTTTATCTGGCCATCGACAACGATCACGAGATCATCACGGTTCTCAACAAGATCGATCTGCCGGCCGCCGAGTCGGAACGCATCAAGGACCAGATCGAAGAGGTGGTGGGCCTCGAGACCTCCGAGGCCTGCGAGGTCTCGGCCAAGACCGGGCTCAACGTCGAGGACCTGCTGGAGGCCATGGTCACGCGCCTGCCGGCCCCCACCGGGGACGCCGCGGCGCCCCTGAAGGCGCTCTTGGTCGATTCCTGGTACGACCCCTACCTCGGGGTCATGATCCTGGTGCGCATGCACGACGGGGTTCTGAAGCGCGGCATGAAGATCAAGATGATGTCGTCGGACGCCGTCCACCAGGTGGACCAAGTGGGCATCTTCACCCCTAAGATCAAGAAGGTTGACCAACTGGGCCCGGGCGAGATGGGTTACATCACCGCCTCCATCAAGACGGTGGCCGACACCCACGTCGGCGACACCATCACCGAGGACAAGAAGGCCTGCACCAAACCGCTGCCGGGCTTCAAGCCCTCGGTGCCGGTGGTCTTCTGCTCCTTCTTCCCGGTCGACGCCAACGACTATGAGGACCTGCGCGACTCTCTCGCCAAGCTGCGGCTCAACGACGCCAGCTTCGAATACGAGCCCGAGAACTCGCTGGCCTTGGGCCAGGGGTTCCGCTGCGGGTTCCTGGGGCTGCTGCATTTGGAGATCATCCAGGAACGCCTGGAGCGTCACTACGACCTCGACCTCATTACCACCGCGCCCAGCGTGGCCTATAAGATCCATCACACCGACGGCGGGCTGACGGAACTCCACAACCCGGCCGACATGCCCGAACCGACCCAGATTCAGGCCATTGACGAACCCTGGATTAAGGCCGCCATCCTGGTGCCCGACGACTACCTGGGGCCGGTGCTGCAGCTCTGCACCGAACGCCGCGGAGAGCAGATCGACCTGACCTACGCCGGATCGCGTGCCATGGCGGTCTACCGCCTGCCCCTGAACGAGGTGGTGTTCGACTTCTACGACCGCCTCAAGTCCCTCTCGCGGGGTTACGCCAGCTTCGATTACGACATGGACGGGTTTTCCGAATCCGATCTGGTCAGAGTGCAGATCCTGGTCAACCAGGAGCCGGTGGATGCCTTGGCCTTCATCTGTCACCGCAGCCAGGCCGAGTACCGTGGCCGCGCCATCTGCGGGCGTTTGAAGGATCTGATCCCACGCCAGTTGTTCAAGATCCCCATCCAGGCCGCCATCGGCGGCAAGGTCATCGCGCGCGAGACCATCAGCGCCATGCGCAAGGATGTGACCGCCAAGTGTTACGGTGGTGACGTGAGCCGCAAGCGCAAGCTCTTGGAGAAGCAGAAGGCGGGCAAGAAGAAGATGCGCCAATTCGGCAAGGTCGAAATCCCCCAGTCCGCCTTCATCGAAGCGCTGAAGATGGGTACCGACTGAGTCCCTGTTTCCGCTTTCCAAGCTGAAAACGTCGCCGGCCAAGGCGTCGTGTGTGAAACAGCGTGCGATTTTGCCCCCCTGAGGGGGGCCGTGCACCCGCACCCGCCGCTTCCGTGGACTGATTTGTCACCGCCGCATACAGCCACATTCGCGGGGGACGGGCCCGGGTCCGGCAGGCCGTGCCGACATGAAACGAAAATACCAAGCGCTCGTCAGAATCGGAAAACCGTACCCCTGGCAAACGCCCCGATCAGGGGCAGTCGGACTTGGTCCGAAGTTTGCCCTCGCGGATAACGGAACTCTAGGCCGCGCCGTAGCGCAGGATGTCCATGGCGGCGTTGAGCTGACTCATGCGGTTGTGGTTGCCGTAGTTGCCGTCCGGATGATGGATGGTGGCCAGTATGCGGAACCTCGCCCGGAGCGAGCCCAGATCCGGAATACGGCCCGGTGCAAAACCCAGAACATGCAGGGCCTCGTCGTGGGTCTTGACCCCGCCGGGCAGGGGATCGAAAGATAGGGCGGAAACCATGGTCTTCAGGCGTTCCAGCTCATCACGGGTCTCGCGCAGCAGGAGGACGCCGTCGGGTCGTGGAGCCGGCACCTCGGCGGGACCGGCCAGGGTTTCCTCATAAACGGTTTCCCCTTGAGTGGTTCCCCCCCTTGCGGATTCCACATGGGCCCGGCCGTCAGAGGAATCGACCCGGATCGTCATCTCGCCGGCATCGACGGCAAGCGCGATGGCCAGCGCCCGGCGGATTGTCGACATCTCGTGCCCCGGGACCATGCGAATCTGCAGGCGGGGCTTGCGTCGCCAAGGGCGGCCCTTCGCCACGCCCGACTTGAGGACAACCATCTCGCGGTCGTCCCTCGGCGGCTCGCCCGGATCGGGGTAGGCCATAATCTCCTCGAGCGGCAGCACCAGCGCCACCGACCGGGCGAGGTCGGCCACGTTGACCTTGCGGCTCTGGGCCAGCGCCGCCACAGCATCTCGGAAGGTGCTGGAGCAGGTGATCGTGTAAGATTGTTTCTTCGATGGTTCGTCCATGGCTCGTCCGGCAGTCCAAAAACAAAGGGTTAACAGATTTGGCTTTTGGGCCTTATTTCCAGTCCTTGTGTGTTTTCCCACAATCGACGACTATATCTGCAGTGAAATGAATTTAAGGTCTTGGCGACAGCTGTCAACTACACTTGTTGATGATTCTATAACGGGAGCCCACCGAAACTGGGCATATTGCCCTGTCTTCCGGCCTCCCGACGAAGATTCCGGCATGATTGCTTCTCCATCTAACCCGCTGATAAACAACGGTGTTCTCCTGCCATCTCCCGGCTCGCACGAGGGACCATACGGACCCGGTAACGAATTGCGGCCTCCGAAGCCCAAACCGATGATCAAAGCCCGAAGATCCTCGGAAAGTCACGCCAGGCGGGGGTTCCAAATGGCGGGGAAGCCCGATTCGGGGCTCTGGATTCTCCAACTTTCCCGCGCAACTACATTTGTAGGTGGCGGGCCCGATTTTGGGTAGCCTTTTTGTCTATCCCCGTGGTTGTTTCGGGCCGTAGATTCTGCGTCAAAATGCAGCCCGTTGTTTTCACTGCTGTTTTTATTGCGGCTGGATGGTTAAAAATCTCCTAAAGACCGGTCGGAATCTAAATTCCTCGACGTTCCGTGGGCTTTTTCGAGTCTTTTCAAGGCATTGAATCTGGGGTCCCAGTCCGAGATGGGTCAGGATCATTGACCATCTGATACGATCTCACTGCACGCCGCATGGAATTCGGGCACATGACCGCACCGAAATCTTGGGAGGAGCGGCCGGGTAGGAAACCGGGAAGGAGAGAGGTAATGGTGCCGCAGGAGAGACTCGAACTCCCGACCCACGCATTACGAATGCGTTGCTCTACCAACTGAGCTACTGCGGCACAGACGGGCGGACATTAAGCGCGACACACCGATTTTGCAAGTTCATCCGCTCCGGGCCGCGTCCACGCATCCGGGCCGTCACGGCGTCCCGTTCCGGTAATGTGTAGGGCACGGACAGACGGGCAGCCCCACACGGGACCGGGCCATGCGGAATCGGTCTCGAAACGGGCCACTCCATGGATATGAAGCTGGGTGCGAAGTTGCCTGGAGCGCGGCCGGAACAATCCGAGTCGTTTCGTGACGCGGCCTATTCCGTAAATCGTCAATACATCAATATGATAGAGTGGATACATGCGGAAATTCGGTGCCGCGAAGTGGCTCCGGTTCCTCACGATCCGCTTTCGAATCGCTACGTTGAGCTTATCGAAACGGAAAGCCGCCGCGAGGGCCCGTGACGCCCGATCAATCTCATCCCACAGCAGAGGCCGATCGACGGGCGCGAGGTCGTAAGGTTCCCGCAGACCCTCTCGTTCCGGAACCAGAATCAGCCAGGGATACCGGGCATTTTGCATGAGCAGAATCCGCGACAGCGACCCGCGGACGATCTCGAACGTATCCGCGGCAAGACGGGAGCGGAGCCGGAAGCCAATCGGGCGTTTCTCCCTAGTGGCCTTAAGGTCGCTCCCCACTATACTGGGGTTCATGATGGAAGCGAGATTGAAGGCTGAAATTTGGGTCAAGGCGCAGCTCAGGCTCTGCGACGTGGCGCTGATCCCCGCCTTCGTGGTGCACAAGGGTGATTTGGACGCCGGGGCCGTGCTGATCAAGGTCAACCGGCAGGTCGCCGGATGCGTGGTTCTGTCGCGGGTTTACACGGAAACCGGCACCAGGGCCTGGATGCGGGCGACCGGCGAAACCCCGGTCGAAGAGGCCGATGCCGATGCCTACATCCGCCGCCAGCTGGACTTCGACCCCGACCTCTGGGTGTTGGAGATCGAGGACCGGGACGGCCGTTACGAGCCCGACGACACGATTCTTTGATTCCGCTCCGGGTCTTTGATTCCGCTCCGGGTCTTTGATTCCGCTCCGGGAACGAAAAAGCCTTAGGCGTCAGACTTGGCGGGCTCGGGCGAAGGCAGAGCCGGTGCCGTCAGGGTGGCGGCCAAGGGTTGGAAATGGGGCGGAGTCTTCCATTCCAGCGAATCGAAACCGCCACACGACGGACAGAGCACAATCCAGTCCGGCTGAACGCCGCCGCAGGTGGAACAGACCCAGGCCGGATCGGGGTCGGCCAGCGAAGCCCGCACCAGCCATTCGCGGGCCTGTTCCGAATCGCCTTGATCCGGCTCCGCTTCCTCCACCGCCGCCAGCAGGCGATAGACGCGGGCCGACTCTCCCGTCTCCAAGGCGTTGCCCAGGTGCTTGCGCGCCTCGCCCCACAGTCCGGCTTCCAGGGCCGCCCGGCCGGCCACGAAATGGCTTTCCGTGTGACCCGGTTTGATCTTGAGCAACCTTTGTGCCGCCTTGACCCGGTCCAGCGGATTGGCGGCCTTGCGGGCGGCGCAGAAAATGTCGAACAGACTGGGATGGGGATTGAGACGCCACGCCCCTTCGATCTCTGCCGCAGCCTTGCGAACCTTGCCTTCATCGACCATTAGGCGGGCCCGACGGGCCGCCGCCGGCACGAACCCGGGCCTGAGATCCAGAGACCGCGCCAGATGCTTGTTCGCGGCCCTCTTGTCGCCGGACGATGCCTTGGCCGCCCCAAGTTCGAACTCGACCACCGCTTGGCGGCGTTTGGTTTCCTCCCGGTTCTGCAGTCCCGCCTTGGCCGCCTGGCCAAGCAGGGTCCGGGCATCATCCCACCGTCCAGCGCGGGCCTGCAGGCCCAGAAGGTTGTCGGCGACCCAAGGGCTGCGGGGATTGATCTCGCGCGCTCGTTCGCTCAACAACCGCGCTTCTTCCAAATCCCCCCGCTTGATGGCCTGGGTGATGAGGCCGCGCAGGCCGAAAAACTCGGTCTCGGAATTTTCCAGCATCCGGCGAAAAAACCGGGTCGCGCGCGGTTCATCGCCCGCCAGTTGGGCTGCCTGGGCCGACAGCAACAAGGGCAGGGGCGGATCTGTAAGGTACTTCTCCACCCTCCAGGCCTGGTCGCGCACGCCCTGATCGTCACCCGCCGCCACCGCCACCAGGCCCCGGGTCAGCGCCAAATATCCCTTCTGGTACCGATTCTGCACCATCTTCTGCCGAATGCGTGCCGGCCATCCGATGAGGTGGATCCAGCCACGATAGAACACGGCCAGAACCGCCACGGCCAATGCTATCGCCCCCACGACAAGGGCGAACGAGGTCTCGACATGGTACCCCTGCCAATCCACGGTAACCGCGCCCGGGCGGTCGGCAAGCCACACGGCCCCGTAGGCCAGGCCGATGAGAAACAGCAGAAAGACGAGCCGGTGCCACATGGCCGTCAGCCTCCCGTCGGCCCGATGGAAGTCATGGCCTGGTTGTGGAGGGTTTCCAGAGCCTGGTCGACCACCAGGCGCGACCGGGCCTCGGCAAGCCACATGGAACTGGCGGCGGCGTGGACTCCGGTGAGACCTTCAAGAGCCAGCACGGCCGAATTGAGGTCCCCTCTCTCTAGGGCTGCCTCTGCCGTCTTGAGAATCGGCGTCGCCGCCGAATCCTCGGCGCGCTCCCCCTGTTTGCGCACAGTAACCAGCGAACTGAGGCGTGTAACCGCCTTGTCGACCCAGCCTTCTCCCTGCGCGGCAACCGCGGTCGTCGACACGTTCTTCGCCATTTCGCCGAAGCTGAATCGCAGGGTTTCCAGGGTCGGAACACCGGCATCAGCGTAGGATTCGAGCGACGCCACCGCATCGGCCGTCTTCGGTGTCGCCAGACCGACCATGCGAAAGGTTTCGAGCGCCCGGGCGAACGGTCCACCCCGACGCACGGCCTCATGCAATTGTCCCACGGCCAGGACGACCGAATGGGCGCCCGTGCTCTCGCCCTGCGGACGAACCTCTTCGAGGGCGCCGACTCGCTTCGCGATATCCTCGATGGTCTCTGCCAAGCCCAGGTTCGGCTGTGGTGCGCGATTCCGCAAGGCCCCCGCCACATTCGAGACGATCTTTTCTTCCAGCTCCCGGATACGGGCTTTCATGCCGGGAAGCTCGCCTCCGGCGCTTTCAATCTGTTCAAGACGGCTCGACAGGCGCTGCAGGACCTGACGGACGTCGACAGATTCCGCTTTCAACGCCGTGGCGGCCACGATTTCGCGCACCGAGACCACGGCTCCCTCAACGATTTTCAGTCGGTCCAGGAGCGCCCTTAGTTCCTTGCCCTGCCGTGCCCGTTCGGCTTCCAGGTCGTAAATGACGCTGCCGTCCTTTTTTCGGGCCTGGGCCTCGTCCTCCAACGCCTTGAGGCGGTTAGCCACCTGCGGATCTTCCCGCGGCGTCAGTTCGAAGAACGGCAGGTGAGTCGTCACCTGCGGCCACCAGATGGGGAGGGTTGCATAGGCGCCGGCAGCGGTCGCGGCCAACAGCATGACACCGACCAGGAAGCGGCCGAATCCACTGGAGCTTCGGAGGGGCGGGCGCGGTGGTGCGGGGCGCTCGGGCGCCGAGAGCATCTGTGTCTCGTCGGTGTCGGTGGACGGCTTGGTCATGCACCCTCTCAAGCTCTGCCCGTCAGATTGAACGCCACCCTAGCAAACCTGGACGCGACTCCGGGAGAGAAAAAATCCCTCGGTCGGTCTCTAGAGTATCCGTTATCCGCAGGGACTAACGTCTGGCCAGGTCCGACCGTCCCTGATCAGGACACTAGCAACATGTTGAAAATAGCGTGGTTTATGGATTCGAAGTTCCTTTATGAAGCCGTCCAAAATAATGTAAAAAAACTTCAAACCCGCCACGCTAGGCTTCCGGATCCTCGCGCCAGCGGTCGATGGCGACCATCAGAGCCGACTGCTCCGGTTTTTCTGCCACAACCACACGCTTCCAGTACAAGCCTTCCGCCTCGGCCGCCACGTTGGCGCTGAGGCAGAAGGCGGTGAGGTCGCCGCAAGATTCCGCAAGGCCCACCGCTGTCATCAGGCCAATGAAGGTGGCCGCGGTGCGTGGCGAATAGAGCATGACCCCGTCAAGGTCCCCATTCCTGAACAGGGCTTCGACCATGGGTGTGAAAGCTTCGACTTTCCTGGCTTCGTAAAGCACCTCGCGCCGGTAGGTGAATCCGGCATCCTCCAGCATACCGGCCAGATCCCCCGCCACCTTGCCGCCCGCCACGTGGATCAGGGCGCCTTGGGGCGGGTCAAGCCTGTCTTCGACCATCTCGGCCAGGTCATCGACGTCGCCGCCGGCACTCTCCACATGGGAGAACCCGGCGCGACGTGCCCAGTGGGCCGAGGTGTCGCCGACTGCCATCACTTTGATGTCTCGGCGGTCGCTGCGTTGACAGAAGGCCCGCACACCGTTGGCGCTGGTGATCAGAAGCGCCTGCACGCCGTCGAGATCGAGGACGGGTCCTTCCGTGATCTCGATCGAAATCAAAGGCTCGATGACCGACTGTATGGAACGCCGCGCCAACAGGGAGGACGTTTCCGTCGCATCGTCCATGGGACGGGTGATTAGGAAGCGCATGGTCTGAGGTCCCTCGAACTCTACATCCCGGGCAGGAACCCGGGACCGGCGCGGTCCTTGAGTTCCCAGCCCGCATCCCGGCCCATGGCCTCCGCTTCCGCCCGGTTTCCCTGGCGCGAGGTCTCCAGAACGTCCGAGCCGTCCGGGCGCGCAATGAGGCCCCGGAAGAACAGTGTCCCGTCGGCAACGAATTCCGCTAGGCCCGCGATCGGCGTGCGGCAGGATCCGTCCAGGACGCCAAGGAAGGCCCGTTCGACCGTCACCCGATCCACCGTATCGGGGTGGTTGAGCCGTGCCAGGGCCGCATGGGCGTTGGTATCGTCGCTACGGCAGGTGACGCCGACCGCGCCTTGGCCTACGGCGGGCAGCATTTCGTCGCATTCGATAACCGACGTCGCGACGTCTGCCATGTTCATCCGGTTGAGCCCCGCCTTGGCCAGCAGGGTGGCATCCACCTCGCCCGCCTTCAGCTTCTTGAGCCGCGTCTGCACGTTTCCACGAAACGTGACGACTTTGAGGTCGGGCCGCGCCGCCAGGATCTGGGCCTGGCGCCGGAGCGAAGCCGACCCGACCACCGAGCCCGCCGCCAGGTTTGAGAGCGAGACGGCCTTGTTCGAAATGAAGACGTCGCGCACGTCCTCGCGCTCCAACATGCAGGGCAACGCGATTCCGTCCGGCATATGGGTCGGCACGTCCTTCATGGAATGCACGGCGAGATCGATTTCCCCCCTCAGCATGGCTTCGTCGATCTCCTTGGTGAACAGGCCCTTACCGCCGACTTCCGAGAGCGGCCGGTCCAGCACCGCATCCCCGGTAGTCTTGATGATTACAATTTCGAGCGTATCGTCGGCTGCGAGTTCAGGATGGGCGGATGCCAGCCTGTCGCGGACCTCGTGGGCCTGGGCCACCGCCAGGGGGCTGCCGCGGGTGCCGATGCGCAAGGGGGGCGTGATAGTCATGAGGACGCCTCAAAATGATGGTAGAGCGGGGCCAAGATTAGGCATCGTGTCGCCCGGGGCAAGGGTTTTTGTCTTGACGCCGCGGGCCAAGCCATAAAGGACTGTTCCTCATGATCGTGCTCGGCATCGAAACCAGTTGCGACGAGACCGCTGCCGCCGTGGTGAATGCGAACCGAGAGGTGCTGTCCAACGTCGTCCTGTCCCAAATCGAGGAGCATACGCCCTACGGTGGCATCGTGCCCGAGATTGCCGCCCGCTCCCATCTGCAGTTCGCCGATCGCGTGGTGGCCCAAGCCATGGAAGAGGCGGGCATCGGATTCCCCGATCTCACCGGTATCGCCGCCACCGCTGGGCCGGGCTTGATCGGCGGCGTGCTGGTCGGCGCCATGACCGGCAAGGCGATCGCGGCGGTCCATCGATTGCCGTTTTCCGCCGTGAACCACCTGGAAGGGCATGCCCTGACCGCACGTCTGACCCACAGCGTCGAGTTTCCCTATCTGCTGCTTTTGGTCTCGGGCGGGCATTGCCAAGTGTTGGCCGTGGAAGGGGTCGGCCGCTACCGGCGCCTTGGCACCACCATCGACGACGCGTTGGGAGAGGCCTTCGACAAGGTGGCCAAGATGCTCGACCTCGGCTATCCCGGCGGCCCAGCGGTTGAACGCACCGCCCAGAACGGCGATCCCGCCCGCTTTCCCCTGCCTCGACCCATGCGCCGCAGGCCCGGTTGCCATTTCTCCTTTTCCGGCCTCAAGACGGCGGTGCGCCAGACCATCCAGGACCTGCCGCCGGGCACCTTGTTGGACCGGGACATCGCCGACGTCTGCGCATCCTTTCAGGCTGCGGCCGGGGATGTGCTCATCGACCGCTGCACCAACGCGCTGCAAACCTTCCGCGAATCCCACGGTGACGCCCGGTCCCTGGTGGTCGCCGGCGGCGTGGCGGCCAACGCCTACCTCCGCTCGCGCCTCGAAGCCGAACTCGAGGTCGACCTGATCGCGCCGCCGCTGCGGCTCTGCACCGACAACGGGGCGATGATCGCCTGGGCGGGACTGGAACGGCTGCGCCTTCATCTCATCGACGGCCTCGACTTCAAGCCCCGGCCCCGCTGGCCGCTGGACCCCGACGCGCCACCGGTCGGCTATGCGGGCGTCAAGGCATGAACGGCAGGGGCTGGACGGAAAGGGCACGCGGCCCGATATCTGAAGAAGGCGGTCCGAGGGTTCGAAGCGGACGAGGCGACCAAGGTCCGGGTGCTTCTGGACAAGGCGCCGGATGAAGAGGCATAAGGGAGCCATGCAAAGGATTTCCGTCATCGGTGCAGGTGCATGGGGAACGGCTCTCGCCGCCGTGGCCTGCAAGGCCGGGCGCGACGTAACGCTGTGGGCCCGCGAACCGGAAGTGGTGGATGCGGTTAACACGGCACACGAAAACACCGTTTTCCTGCCGGGGGCGGCTCTCGATCCCGCCATCCGCGCCACCGGCGATCTGACCGAGGCAATCAACGCCGACGCGGTTCTCTTGGTGGTTCCGTCTCAGTTCCTGCGCGGCATCTGCCGCGAGGCCGCACCGGCCTGGAAACCTGGCGTGCCCGCCGTTATCTGCTCCAAGGGTATCGAGCAGGGGACCGGCGCCCTGATGACCGAGGCCGTGTCGGAGGCCCTGCCCGGGGTGCTGTTCGCCGTCCTCTCGGGGCCGTCCTTCGCCATTGAGGTCGTCAACGACCTGCCTACCGGCGTGACCCTGGCCTGCAAGAACGAGAACCAAGGGCGACGATTGCGCGATGCCTTGGGCAACCCAACCTTCCGGCCCTACCTGTCGGACGATCCGGTAGGGGCCGAACTGGGCGGCGCGGTGAAGAACGTACTCGCCATTGGCTGCGGCATCGTTGAGGGGCGCAAACTGGGAGACAACGCACGGGCGACGCTGATCACCCGCGGCCTGGTGGAGATCGCCCGCCTGGGCGCCGCCCTGGGCGCCAAGCCCGAGACCTTCATGGGCCTGTCGGGCTTGGGCGACCTGGTGCTGACTTGCAACGCCATGCAATCACGCAATTTCTCCCTTGGCGTGGCCTTGGGTCAAGACAAGACCCTGGACGACATCCTGGGCACCCGCACGTCGGTGGCCGAGGGCGTATTCACCGCATCGTCAGTGGCCGCAGTTGCCGAACGGCACGGCGTTGAAATGCCCATCTGTCACGCCGTCGACCAGGTGCTCAATCATGGCGCCGATCTCGACGAGACCATCCGCACCTTGCTGTCACGCCCCTTCCGCGAAGAATTTCCGGGCAGCGCGGGATTGCTCGGGACCTAACCCTGGCTCGATGGCTCTCCCTTCCTCCGATCATTCTCTGGGGGGGAGGCCAAGCGAGCGCGGACCCGGACAGCAACCGTCTGGGCTAGGGGCGCCGCGGTGCGGCTCTGGGACACGGAGGGCGGCGCGTTCTTCGCCAGCCCCGCCGACGCGGGCCCGGCGGCGGGGCACAGTCTGCTCGCTGCCTGCCGCCGACCTGCGGGGCCTTGGTCAGATCCTGCTGGACATGCGCCGCGCCCCCTGACACAACGTCCGCCGGAACCGAAGGAGGAGAGAGCCCCATGCTGTTCTTCATCTACTGCATCGACAAGCCGGATTCGGCAGACCTTCGGGCCGCGACGCGGCCCAAGCACCTGGACTACATCAAAGGCTTCGAAGCCGATATCGTCACCGTCGGACCCACCCTGACCGACGACGGCGAGGGCATGGACGGCAGTGTGCTTCTGATGGACTTCCCGGACCGCGCGGCAGCCAAGGCCTTTACCGCGAATGATCCCTACAACCAAGCGGGCTTGTTCGCCTCGGTAACCGTCAAGCGGTGGAAAAAGGTATTGCCCGCCACTTAGGGCGAATCGTGAGATAATCGAAGCCATAAGATGGTTTGGATTTGTCACGTGAATCCGCTCTATCCTTTTGAAATAGATGCCGATTCACGGAATAAGCCGCGTCACGAAACGGAAGGATCATTCCGATCTCTGGGGGCAGATGGAATTTCGCGGTAGCCCCTGGCCCGTGCCATGGCAGCCTGGAAGAGACCGTTTGGGTGGAACTCCGCGACGAAATCGTATATTTGATTGATTGAACAACGAACAACTTCGCATCGCCCTTTGAAGCGCGGGGATTTTTTGCGATAATCCCTGGGCTGTTGCACTGCAATCAGCAGGCGCCGTTCTGTACGTGTCTTTATTCAGGCACCCAGGGGAAAAGAGAGGCCTATCATGCCCAATGACGTATTCCCGGTCCCCGAAGCCGTTGCTAAGGCGGCCTGGGCCGACAACGACAAGTACCTCGAGATGTATAAGCGCTCTGTCGAGGACCCGGAAGGCTTCTGGGGTGAAGAGGGTAAGCGGATCGACTGGATCAAGCCCTATACCCAGGTCAAGGACGTCAACTGCGACATCCCAAACGTCTCCATCAAATGGTTCGCCGACGGCACGTTGAACGCTTCGGTCAACTGCCTGGACCGCCACCTGGAGACCCGCGGCGACCAAACGGCCATCATCTGGGAAGGCGACGATCCGAAGGACGACGCCAAAATCACCTACAAGGACCTGCATGCGAGGGTCTGCAAGCTGGGCAACGCCATGCGCGAGCTGGGCGTCGGCAAGGGCGACCGGGTCTGCATCTACATGCCCATGATCCCCGAGGCGGCCGTGGCCATGCTGGCCTGCGCCCGCATCGGCGCTATTCACTCGGTGGTGTTCGGTGGTTTCTCACCCGACAGCCTGAGCCAGCGTATTAACGACTCCAAGTGCTGCATGGTCATCACAGCGGATGAAGGCCTGCGCGGCTCCAAGCGCGTACCGTTGAAGGCCAACACGGACGAAGCCCTCAAATCGTGCGACAGCGTCAAGACCGTCATCGTGGTCAAGCGCACCGGCGGCAACATCGCCTGGGTCAATGGCCGCGACGTCTGGTACGAGGACATCACCGCCAACCAGCTTGCCACCTGCGAACCGGAAGAGATGAGCGCCGAGGATCCGCTGTTCATCCTCTACACCTCGGGCTCCACCGGTCAGCCGAAGGGCGTGTTGCACACCACCGGCGGCTACATGGTCTACACGTCCATAACTCATCAGTACGTGTTCGACTACAAGGAAGGCGATATCTACTGGTGCACGGCCGACGTCGGCTGGGTCACCGGCCACAGTTACATTCTCTATGGCCCGCTGGCCAATGGCGCGGTGTCTCTGATGTTCGAGGGCGTGCCCAATTACCCGGACGCGTCCCGCTTCTGGCAGGTCTGTGACAAGCACAACGTCAACATCTTCTACACCGCCCCCACCGCCATCCGCGCCCTGATGCGCGAGGGCAATGGCCCGGTGAAGAGCACCTCACGGTCCTCGATCCGGCTTCTGGGTACTGTGGGGGAACCCATCAACCCCGAAGCCTGGAAGTGGTACTACGAGGTGGTGGGGGATAGCCGCTGCCCCATCGTCGACACTTGGTGGCAGACCGAGACCGGTGGCATCCTGATCACCCCGCTGCCGGGCGCAACGGCGCTTAAACCCGGCTCGGCGACCCGTCCCTTCTTCGGCATCAAGCCGCAGATCGTTGACAACGACGGCATTCCGCAGGAAGGCGCAGCCTCGGGCAACCTGTGCATCACTGACAGCTGGCCCGGCCAGATGCGCACGGTCTACGGCGACCATGAGCGCTTCATGCAGACCTACTTCTCCACCTACAAGGGCAGGTACTTCACCGGCGACGGCTGCCGCCGCGACGAGGACGGCTACTACTGGATCACCGGGCGCGTGGACGACGTGATCAACGTGTCGGGCCACCGCATGGGCTCGGCCGAGGTGGAGAGCGCCCTGGTGGCCCATAGCAAGGTCGCCGAATCCGCCGTGGTGGGCGCACCCCACGACATAAAGGGCCAGGGCATCTATGCCTACGTGACCTTGAACGTGGGCGAAAACCCCTCGGACGAGCTCAAGAAGGAACTGGTGCAGTGGGTACGGAAGGAAATCGGCCCCATCGCGTCTCCCGACTGGCTGCAGTGGGCCCCAGGCCTGCCCAAGACCCGCTCGGGCAAAATTATGCGCCGAATTCTCCGTAAGATCGCCGAGAACGATCACTCCAACCTAGGCGACACCTCGACACTCGCCGACCCAACCGTGGTCGACAACCTGATTGAGAACCGCCAGAACCGCTGACGCCGGACCATTATCCGGCTTCCATCGCGGCGGGGCCCCCGGACTACGGCGTTCCCTACGGTACACCGCCGACCCTGGCTGCTCCGGCTAAGTAAAGTTTTCCGGTCCGAAACCGGGAAAGGCAAAGGGACGGAGCTTTCGCTCCGTCCCTTTGTCTTTCTAGATACCCTGATGGGCAATCCCGGGAAGGGATTACGCCTCGCTCAGGTTGACGGCCTTGGGGCCGCGAGCTTCCTGCTGCACTTCAAACTGCACCTTCTGGCCTTCCGAGAGATAGCCAAGCCCGGAATGCTCAACCGCCGAGATGTGCACGAAGACGTCCTTCGAGCCGTCCTCAGGGGTGATGAAGCCAAAGCCCTTAGTCTGATTGAAGAATTTTACGGTACCGATAGTCATGGTGTTGGTAGTCCTATACTGATGTTTCCCCCGGTCCACAACGTTCCGGCGGGGTGATTTAGGGCAAGTACGATAGGGGAAGATCAGTTAGGAAACGCAGTGCATTCCGCCGAAATCCGCCGACCGGCGCCGGTATTCACGCCTTTCAGGTAAGGGGAGTGGAGAGAGAAAGCAAGCAAAATGTGGATGACGCCGAATATTTCGGCGAAACCTGATGGGGCTGGTTGTACATTGCAGAGCCCGTACGGATTCAGACTGCAGAACGTGGGAAGTGGTCCTCCGCCTGCTTTTTGAGTTCCGCGTAGATTTCCCTGGACGCTACAAGCAAACTATCGTCCCCGATATCGGGAGAAACTATCGCTGGCTTGGAGATGTCCGCCACTGAGACTTTTTCCAGGCCTAGTATTTGCTGGAGGCCCCCCATCACACGGTCGGGGTCCTCGCAAAAATCATCGAAAGGAAAGAAGATTGCTTGTCCGCCGACGTGCGAAATCTCCCGCAACAGGGAAGAATACGCGTTACACCATTGCCCCAGCCAATAGTCGGGCGTATCCGGCCCTTGGCCCTTGGTGTTGTCTATTCCCCAGTCGAAGGGACGATGGTCACTGCCGAACTCGTGGTGCACCAACCACCCCATGTATCTCTGAGTAAATCGGTCGTTCCGGTGAATCTCGGAAAACCTCAGGTGTTGCCTGAAAAGCGAATAGGCCTGTTGCACGGGATCGCGAAACGGTATCAGAATCAGCGCACTCGGAAAGGCTCCCCGGACAGCACGAAGCCTCAGGATGTTGTTGTTGTTTTTCGACAGGTAGCGCGCCTTGTTGCACCGTTTCAGAATCAGCGCAATGTAGTTACGGAAGAACTTACCGACCTCTTCGTCTGCTGCCATCGGGATCAGTCTGTCCTCCCGGATATAGGCCTTCCCCGAAAACACCCTCCAGAAAACCTCTTCAAAGGCTTCTGGGCTGTCGAAGTCGACCTTCATACCGTCGCCATGGGCTCGCCCGATAGCTTCCACATGCTGTTTGCTCGTTTCCGCGATCCTGGCCCACAGGTTGGGCGACAGGACGAACGGCATGTCCCGATAGGTCAGGGAGCCGAATTCACCGGTGCCATAGAGGGTCCGCATCAGGACCGTGGTCCCGGCCCGAGCCAACCCGGCGATGAAGACATGCGCGCAGTCGAGGCTGGAAGGACATTCCTCGCGCTGGGTCCACCACTCGATATCGAACGCGGTCTCCAGGAGGAACGGATGCGCGAGGGCAAGATGGTGCAAAACCCTAGACAAGAGGCTATATTCGAGCATTCAGAACCTTCTTGCGCACGAAGGCATAGACCACGGCGCCCACCGTCGGCATAACAACGCCAGCGGGCCGGGAAATAAGCCCGAATATATCGATCCCGATCAGATTTCCGACCCCCCCCAACGTCGTGACCGGGAGAAGAGCGACCAACATCAACAGGAACAGAAGGACCGAAGACCCGAGGGTGTCAGCGGCGTAGACTAACAGGATCTTTTCCTTCCAGTGGTCAGAAATGTTCGGTGACGATATCACCTTAATGGATTTGGACATCGTCCCAATCAGGCTCCGGAAGGTCTTCCGGAAAGGGAGGCGAAAAAACAACTCGACTGTGGCCACCATCCCCAAACCGAGAAGGGCCCAATCCATTCAGGTCTCTCCCGTACCACCCGATTGCTGCTTGGCCTTGGACTTGCGGGTCTTCAGAATGCGCTTTATGGGATAATACAGAATTGCGAAAAGCGCCAGAAGAATGGCTCCCACGACACCAAGGACAGCACTGATCGTCCCCGCACCGAGGCCCGGTCCAATGTAGGCCTCCGCCGGCGTGGCGATGACCAGGAAAGTCGACAGCGTCAACCAGAATTTTCGCATGTCTTCAAGAACTCCTTCTCAGTTGCATTTGACACCGTCCATCCAAGACAGATCAACGGCATCCCGGGGAAAATACCGGCTCCAATGCAGCGCACTAACCAAATCCTCGCCGATCGAGCTAACGAAACTCCAGCGCCGGTCTCCGTCAGCAGATAGTCGATGAAGGCGAATATAGGGATGCTCGACGAATATATCGCCATTTTCTAATATAGTGTGCAACCCGCCGGACGGTGCGAAGACCTCGTGTTTCGACATATCCAGTCTGACGGAAACCGCATTGGTGGCTTGATCGTATGCGTAGATGGAACTAAAGCCGTGAAGTGGCAAACTGTCCACGTCGTCATTGCCGAAAACGGTGAAAATACCGTTGCCCTGGTAATCGATGTCGTGTTGACCGATCCATGGCCCCGTCTGCAGCCACATGATTTTCCCCGTGGAAGGGCGGAAGAGGAAGACCGTCGACAGGCCCCGAGCGCTGAGCATGACGTCGCCCGTCTTCACGTATTCGTCGGACCGTAGGATGGGCTCGGCGTCGTTCAGGTGGATCCTGTCCGTACGCTGTGCCCCAACACCGTAAAGCAGGCTGAAGTATCCGTGGTTTTCGAGGATGTCCTTAATCGACCATTCCCGCAGAATTTCGCCCGAAGGGCTGACCTCGGCAAATCCGTCGTCACGAAGAGGACCGATCTTGTGGCCTTCTTTGGTTACAGATTTCATGTCCGGGTCGTAGTCGTTATAGAAATCCTCCGGCGTCGCCATGACATGAGGAACGAAGAAATTTCCGTTCGCAGCACGTTCGATACTGTGATGGAAATGCCTGTTAACGGCCCAGACTAACCGGCTGCAGGCGTCAATGCGCACCAAGGGGCCTTGTCCGCTGGTCGTCAGCAAATCACCGTTTTTCAACAGGTAGGGATGCTGGGCTACGTAACGCGCTACATCGTTGTGTTCGCCACGGTAGGTCGTGGCCTGTAGGATATCCTTGATGGGTGGAATCCATTCAAAAACCTTTTTTTCGTCTTTCAGGTCGTAGAGGTAAATGGTTGCCTGATCATGGCGTCGGCTCCTTGCCGAGACCAATAAATATCCGTCATCCGAGAAGGAGTCGTCGAACCGTTTGAGACCGCTATAATAAGAAAACGGGAACTCCTCGGGGGCCACGGCTCTAGTTGCGTCGTTGATCAGCAGGATCAGCGGCCGCGGTGCCTCGGCAATATCCAGAAGGAGGTCGGCGAAAACGCCGCCTCTTTGCCCGCCCTTGGCCTTATACTGGACCGCCCATCCGAACAAAACGGTTCCCGACACACCGAGGATGAGCAACACGATCAGGACCCAAATTGCTATTTTCTTGAACAGAAACTTTTCCATATTGATCTTTTCCTGCTGCATACCGTCCTAATGCCGGAAGTGGCGCATTCCGGTCAGCACCATGGCGAGGCCCGCCTCGTCGGCAGCCGCGATGACCTCTTCATCTCGGATCGAGCCGCCGGGCTGGATCACCGCCGTGGCCCCGGCTTCCGCCGCCGCCAGCAGGCCGTCGGCAAAGGGGAAGAAGGCGTCGGAAGCCACCACCGATCCCTTGGCCCAGCTTTCCGCATCCCCTGCCACACGGGCCGCGTCGACCGCCTTCCAGGCGGCGATACGCGAGGAATTCACGCGGCTCATCTGCCCGGCGCCAACGCCAACCGTGGCCCGGTCCTTGGCATAGACGATGGCGTTGGATTTGACATGTTTGCAGACGGTAAAAGCGAATTTGAGATCAGCCATCTCAGCGTCGGTAGGCGCGCGTTCGGTCACGACCTTAAGCTCGTCCAACGTTACCCGGTTGTCGCGGCCCTGCAGCAGGTAACCGCCCGACAGCGTCTTGATCATCATGCCGGGCGCCATGGGATCCGGAAGGCCGCCGGTCTCCAGCACGCGGACATTCTTCTTGGCCGCCAGAATCTCGCGAGCCTCGGCCGAGATCTCGGGGGCGATGACCACTTCGAGGAAGATTTTGGTCAATTCCTCGGCCGTGGCACCATCGAGTGCGCGGTTGAAGGAGACGATACCGCCGAAAGCGCTTTCCGTGTCGCAGGCGTAAGCCCTGAGATAGGCTTGGTGGATGTCGCCCGAGACGGCAACGCCGCAGGGGTTGGCATGCTTGACGATGACGCAGGCCGGGTCCCGGTATTCGGCCACCAGTTCGTAGGCCGCATCGGTGTCGTTGAGATTGTTGTAGCTGAGTTCCTTGCCTTGGATCTGGGTTGCCGTGGCGACGCCGGGGCGCGGCTCGCCGTTGACGTAGAAGGCCGCCTCCTGGTGCGGATTCTCGCCATAGCGCATGGTCTGCTTCAAGGCGCCACCAAAGGCCAGGTTGCGGGGGAAACTCTCGCCGGTCCGGGCGTTGAACCAGGCCGAGATCGCGGCGTCGTAGGCCCCGGTGCGCGAATAAGCCGCGGCCGCCAAGCATTTGCGGGTCTCCGCCGTGGTCGCACCGTCGTTGGCCTTCATCTCCTCGCTTACCGCCTCGTAATCCGCGGGATCGACCACCACCGTGACAAAGGCGTGATTCTTGGCGGAGGCCCGGATCAGGGCTGGGCCGCCAATATCGATGTTTTCGATGCAGTCACCGAAGTCAGCACCCTTCGCCACCGTTGCCTCGAAGGGATAGAGGTTCACCACCAGAAGGTCGATGGGCTTGATGGCGTGGGTCTCCATGGCCGCCTCGTGGTCCGCATTTCCGCGCACCGCCAGCAGGCCGCCGTGGATGGTGGGCTGCAAGGTCTTGACCCGGCCGTCCATGATCTCGGGGAAGCCTGTGTAATCGGAGACTTCGATCACCGGCACACCGGCATCCAATAGTGCCTTGGCGGTACCGCCGGTGGACAGGATCTCGACCCCTGCCTCGGCCAGGAATTTGCCAAACTCGACGAGCCCGGACTTGTCGGAAACTGAAATCAACGCGCG
>PIVK01000196.1 GCA_003354135.1 Rhodospirillales bacterium | reverse complement strand
TCGCGCAAATCGGGATCGCTTTGGAGATATTGTTTGCGCATGGGAATGTTTGAGAGGTCCGTGCCGAAGGCAAGCGGTAAACTCATCAAGGGGCAATGATAGTCAAATCCACCGATTTTCCCGTTCGGCCCCACGACCTCCGCCGCATCGGCCAGTTGTTCCAACAACGCTAC
This sequence comes from Rhodospirillales bacterium, assembly GCA_003354135.1. GTDB lineage: Bacteria > Pseudomonadota > Alphaproteobacteria > Rhodospirillales > GLO-3 > GLO-3. Next base: position 1,332 of record PIVK01000196.1, on the reverse strand, counting down.
CAGCGGTTGTTGCACTTGCAAGATGATCTTTGCTCCCCGTTCCTTTAACAAATAGACATAACGGCAAAACTGAATGGTGTCGCCAAGCCCTTGCTCCCAATAAACGAAAAGCGTTTTTCCCGCGATATCTTCTTTCCCCAGCCAAAGTGGCTGGTCGTAAATACGGGCAGGAGAAGCCTTTTTCCTTCGCCACCGCCATTCATACAGGCTCCACCCAAGATCAAAATTTCCCATCTGCAGGCAACATAAGCTTTTATTCCAGTATGCTTCAGCGTAATCGGGTTTGATGGCGATGGCTTTCTGGTAACTTTCTACAGCCTCATCCAGATTGTTTAGATCTTTCAGCGCGATCCCAAGGTTGTAATGAGCCTCGGCGTAATTGGGTTTGACGGCGAGAGCCTTCCGATAACTCGCCACAGCCTCATCCAACTTGCCCAGTTCATAGAGCATAACGCCCAGGTTGCTATGAGCCTCGGCGTAATCGGGTTTGACGGCGAGAGCCTCGCGATAACTCGCCACGGCCTCATCCAGCTTGCCCAGTTTATGGAGCGCACCGCCAAGGTTGTAATGAACCTCGGCGGAATTGGGTTTGACGGCGAGAGCCTTGCGATAACTCGCCACGGCCTCATCCAGCTTGCCTAGTTTGCGGAGCGCACCGCCCAGGTTGATATGAGCCTCGGCGTAATCGGGTTTGACGGCGAGAGCCTTGCGATAACTCGCCACGGCCTCATCCAGCTTCTCCAGTTTATGGAGCGATTTACCAAGGTTGTAATGAGCCTCGGCATAATCGGGGTTGATGGCAAGGGCCTTCTGATAACTTTCTACAGCCTCATCCAGCTTCCCCTGTTTATAGAGCATATTGGCCAGGTTGATATGAGCCTCGGCGGAATCGGATTTGACGTCGAGAGCCTTCCGACGGACGGCAGGCTTTGCTTTCTGGGCAGTCTTCTGTAGGCGGGCTCTATTTATATTTGCGTGTTTTTCCCGCCCCGGATCCAGACATGCACTTGAGATGTCAATCCGGCGGGCCTCATTTTGATGCAAGGCTTTAAGCAAAGGAGCCAACTGTTTTTCATATCTCTTCCACAGCAGAATGGAATCCTTGTAAATCGGCTTGCGGACCTGGACCGAGCTTGCCGTATTAACCGGACGGTCCGTTTTGTAAAACTCCAGGCAAGCATCATCCCATTCAAGTCCGCAATACTCCAACAAGGCCCTGGATTGCTTTTCTTGATCCGCCACCACATCTTCATATTGGATGTCGTAAATGAAATTCGGCAACACGCTGTGCCAATAATTCATTAAATCACGGTACAAATTGTAATAACGGCC
>PIVK01000078.1 GCA_003354135.1 Rhodospirillales bacterium | reverse complement strand
TCAGCCCCCCGTGTAACTCCGTCCCTTCCACGTCCCGCCTTGTCCCAGCCAATGGCGGCGGGCTGAATCGATGGTCATTAGGGTGTACAGCACCGCCGCCACCGGCAGCAGGACCGCCGTCCAGGCGGGACGGGCGTAGAGTTTAAGCGTCGGGATGTAGGCGATGGACATCAGCAGCCAGGCGGCGAAGCCCCAGCCGAGTGCAAAGGCATCCCCCCACGCCGCCCCCAGTCCCACGGCCAGCGGCGGCAGGGCGTAGATCACCACCATGCCCAGCACCGTGCCCAGCAGCAACCAGGTGGAATATCCGAGCTGCACGAAGGCGGTGCGAGCCACCATGCGCCAGATCCCGGCCAGGGTCTCGTAGGCCCTGAGGCTCCGGGTCGTGCCGGTCAGTCCCAGCCAGATGGGGCCGTCTTCTTTGATGCGGGCCGCCAGGGCGCAGTCGTCGATCAGGGCGTCCCGGATGCTTTCCACGCCGCCGATCCTTTCCAGCGCCGTCCCGCGGACCAGCATGCAGCCGCCCGCCGCCCCGGCGGTTGCCCTATCCGGATCGTTGACCCGGGGGAAGGGATAGAGCTTCTGGAAGAAGAAGACGAAAGCCGGGATAAGGAGGCGCTCCCACAAGCTCTCGCAGCGCAGGCGTACCATCAGCGAGGTCAGGTCGAGGCTTTCCCACTCGGCCTTGTTGACCAAGTGACGCAGGTTGGCGGGGGCGTGTTCGATATCGGCGTCGGTGAGCAGAATGTAGCGTGGTTCGGTGCCCGGTTCTCGGGCCGCGGCCAGTCCCTGATGCAGCGCCCACATTTTGCCGCTCCAGCCCTCCTCCAGCGGTTTGCCGTCGACCACGGTGACACGTTCGCCAAGGCATGCCGCGTTCGCCGTGCCGTCGTCCGAGTTGTCGTCCACCACCACCACCCGCAGCCTGCCCGGATAGTCCTGGTTCAACAGAGAAGCGACCGTGCGTCCAATCGTTGGGGCCTCGTTGCGGGCCGGGATGACGGCAACGACGTCGGGCCAGATTTCTCGGTCCGGAATCCCCCCATCGAGCCGCTGGTCGGCACGCCAGAATCCGCCGCGGGCCAGGATCAACACGATCCATACGGCAAGGGACAGACCGGCGAGAACGCCCAGGATCGTCACGAGAACAGCACCTTTGTCACGCCCTGGGCGATGCACCAGAGGTAGCCGGGCTTGCTGAGTTCGACACGTTGAGGCAAGGGATCTCGCCGCGCAAGAAGACCGATCAGCCGGTCGGCGATCTCGACGATGGTCGCCGACTCCATGGCGAGGCGCTTGTCATACAAACCTGCGGGCAACCGCCGGGCTTCGGTCATCAGGGCTTCGGTGCCCTGCAGGCAGCGGTCGATGACTTCGCGAAGTCCGGGCGGGGCGGAAAAGCCCGCCAGGTCGTCGACCGACGCCCCGACCGTCCGCATCCAGTTCTGGGGCAGGTAGACGCGGTCGAGTTGAAGGTAGTCGTCCTTGCAGTCCTGGAGGTGGTTGATCACCTGCAGTGCCTTGCAGAGTGCATCCGACGGGCCGTAGCCGTCGCGAGCCCCCCCGTGCAGGTCCAGGAGATATCGCCCCACCGGTGCCGCAGACAGGCGGCAATAGCCCATCAGGTCGTCCCAGTCGTCGTAGCGCAGCTTGACGGCATCCTGCTTGAATGCGGCGATCAGGTCGACACAGTGATCCGCCGTGATATCAGTTGCGGCCAGGCTGTCACGCATGCGGGCCGCCTTGGCGGAGCCCTCCGCCTCTGCGCGGCGCCCCAGCAACACCTCTTCGAAGCCTTGCAGGCGGGTAATCTTGTCGTCGGGGGAAATATCCGGACTGTCGGCGATGTCGTCGATGGCGCGTGCGAAGGCGTAGAAGACGGCGACATGCGGCCTTACCCTGGCCGATAGCAGAACCGAACCGATGGGGAAATTTTCGTAGGCTTCGTTCTTGCCGGAGGGGGTCTCCATCTCGCCCGCAGCCGCACCTGCCATCAGGCGGCGTTCTCCAGCCGCTCGCGCAGCCTGACGAGGAAGGCGTCGATGTTTCCGCCGTTCTCGCGGATGACCGAGGCAAACTCAGAGCGTTGGGTCTGGCCCATGCTGATTCCTTCGACGATCACGTCGACGATCTTGAAGGCTCCGCTGTTCTTCCGCTTGACCCGCCAGTCCACCTTGAGCGGCTGACTGCCGTCGATCTGGTTGACGAACGAATAGACAATCGCGTCCGACTTGCCCTTTATGACCGCCTTTCCGACGGAGAACGTTTCGCCCCGGTAGTTCTCGAACCGGTTGACATAAGTGGCGATGATCAGGTTCTCGAACAGCTCCAGGTATTCGTTGCGCTGCTTCTCGTTCGCCTTGCGCCAATAGCGGCCCAGCACCCAGCGGCCGATCTCCTTGATCGCGAAATGATCGGCCAGAATATTCCGGAAGCGCTTCTCCCGCTCGGTCCGGTCGATGTTCTGAGGCGTCAGTTCCTCGACCACCCGGTTGCTCAGGCTGACGATGAACTGGTGGGCACCGGCGTTGAAGTCGTCAGCGCGCGCGGCTCCCACGTCCGGAAACGTACCGGCGGCAACGGCGAAAAGCATGGCGAAAACAGTGCGGCGGCCGGCTTTCGTTATGCTCATGGTTTCTGTTCCCTTGTCTTTCCCCGGGGGCTCTTCTTGGAGTGTGTTATGCGTGCCGTTTCCGAATTCCGCCGACGCGCCTGCGGAGCGCTTCCAGAAAACCGTTGATCCGCCCACCGTTTCTTCTCAGCAGGGCGGCGAATTCCGAACGCTGGGTCTGACCCAGGCTGACGCTCTCGACGATGACGTCGACGATACGATAGGCGCCGCCGTCGGCGCGGACGCGCCAGCCGACGCGGATCGCCAAGTGCCCATCAGGCCGCTGCATGATCGACTGGATGACGCAATCGCGTCCACCGGCCTTCAACGCGGAAACGACTTCCAGTCTCTCGCCCGAGTATCTCGAAAAGCGGTCAAGGTAGGTGACGACGATCAGTTCCTCGAACAGGTCCAGGTACTCGCGCTTCTGTCGAGCCGTCACGTGGCGCCAGTGACGGCCCAGGACCCAGCGGCCGATGGTGGGAACATCGAAATGACGGTCAAAAATCTCACGGAAGCGGGCCTCGCGCACTTCTGCTTCCAAAGATTCGTCGGTCAGAACCTTAACCGCGCTTGCCGCCAAGTCTTCGATGAAGCTGCGTGCCCCCTCAACGAATGTCTCATCTTCGGCAAATGCGTCACGGACGGGCAAGACGGCAAACATCACGGCGGCACCCGCCGCAGCCAGAAGCCGGCGCCGTGTTGCGTTCGTCCTATTCCTCGTGGTGACAGACCAGCCCATGCTGTCCTTGCTCTGCTTCCGCCGCATGAAGACTATGAACGTAACTACTCAACCCGGTTGGATCAAGCATTCCCCGGCGATGGCGGATTGTATGGACTGAAAGGCTGACATGCCTTGTCGCCTTCCGGTATTGAGAACGGAGCGGACGGCGGCGTAGAAGTCGGCCCCCCAGTCGGAGCGGAAGCCACCCGTAACCTTACGGAAAGCGGTCGAGGGGCGGATAGCGCGCTCTGAGCCGGTGTTGGTCGACGGCACGTCGCGTTCGGTCATGAAAGTGAACAGGCTGTCGCGGTCCTTGCCGTAGCGCTTGCGCAGACGGATCCCATGCTTGTTCACCGGCCGGCAGGCCATGCCCCTGGCGCCGCTTCTTCCTCCTCTTCCCGCTTTCCGGCCGCTTGTTGGTCTTGCGCCCTTGCGACGGCGGCGTGCTGGAGTTATCCGGTGTCTTCGGAGGTTCCCCAAGCTTCGCCTCAAGGTCTGCGACGTGCTTGCTCAACTCCTGAACCTGCGCCCAGAGGGCGAAAGTCAGAGCATCCTTCTCCGCATGCGTCAATCGGTTGAGGTCGGGCAAACGAGTCATGCATAGGTTGGATTTATATCCACACCAACAAAGCAAGGCGTTTTTCTAATGTGGTGTCGATAGAACATGGCTGGGATGTATTATATGAGTGGGTTGAGTGGTTGCTTAAAATTAAATTAGTTGTATTGCCCCGTTGGAGTGCCTATATGCATACGCTCCTTTTTCCTCCGGAACGGGAGAGGTTTTTTCGTGGCGGCCTTCGTGGTGTCGTGATTGGGGAACGGGGGGGGGTATGACCGACCGAAAGAGGGTGATCAGATGAGCGCACAAAGTCGTTATGAATTCAGCGGCAGCGGCAGCGGCAGCGGCCACGGCGGCCCCAACGCAGTCCGCGACAGGGTCGAAATCGACGAGGATACGTCGGTCACCATCGACGTGCTTGCCAACGACACGGGCCGCCACCACCACCGTTACACGGTGGACGATGTCTATGTCAAAAGCGGCCTCGGCAGTGTGTCCATCGACCACGTCACCAACCAGGTGCTCTACGACCCCGAGGAGAATTACGACTATCTGGCCGAGGGCGAGACCGCGACGGTGAAGCTCAAATACACCATGAGCGACGAGCACGGGGTGGAGTCCGTCTCCAGAGTGATCATCACCATCACCGGCACCGACGACGAGGCCGTCATCACCGGCGAGACGTCGGGCGACGTCACTGAGGACGACACCCCTGGTGCGTCCGGCACGCTGACCATCACGGATGTGGACCACGACGATTCGCCGAGCTTCAACGCGCAGACCGGTACGGCCGGGATGTACGGCACGTTCACCATCGATGCCAACGGGGAGTGGAGCTACACGCTCGGCGACGAGGCTCAGGCCCTGGCCGATGGCGAGACGAAGACGGAGACCTTCACGGTGACCGCGGACGACGGCACCACCACGCAGGACGTGACGGTCACGGTGACCGGCACCGATGACCCGCCGACGCTCATGGCTGATCTCGGAGATCTGACGAAGATCGTCGGGACGGATCCGGATGATGACACAGTACCGCCGAGCTCGCTCACCTACGAGCTGAACATCGCCCCCGAGAGCATCGACTCCGGCACGTTCAACAGCATCACGATTTCCGGCGTTCCCGCCGGCGTCACCCTAAGCGCCGGCACGAACAACGGGGACGGGACGTGGACGTTGGTTAACGACGAGTGGATTGGTCTGACCATGACCATCGACGACACGGGGATTGAAGACTTCTCCCTCACCGTCACCGCCGAGGTGACGTATGATTTCGGTGACACCGCGAGTGTAGTGTCGTCCTCCATCGACGTCAGCATGACCGATGACAAGTACGGCACCGATGGGGACGACGAACTGCGTGGGGGAAGTGCTGGGAAGGGGAGGGAGATTTTTCATGGCGGGGACGGCGACGATTGGATTTCAGGCTTAAAAGGCTCGGACACGCTCTATGGCGACGAGGGTGATGACCTCCTCCATGGCGGAAGCGGCGACGACATCCTCGATGGCGGAACCGGCAACGACACGCTTTATGGCAGCAAGTCTAATGATACCCTTATCGACGGCGAAGGCCAGGACTTCCTGTCCGGCGGGAGTGGCACCGACACCTTCCAGATGACGGCGGATGGCGAGTCCGACACGGCCTTCGGCGGGGACGGCGACGACCTGTTCGTCTTCGGTGACGGGTGCGGCAACGACTACTTCAGCGGCGGCAGAGCCAAGGATAATAACTGGACCGACACCGACACCGACACCATTAAACTGGACGTCGAGGTGGGCGGCTGGACGCTGCTGGATAGCAACGGCGTCGAGGTCGACCACGCGGCTTACACCCTGGATATGGATGCTAGGAGCCTCACGTTTAATGAGGCCGACTTCGATGGCTACATCCGCCTCGAGGACGGCAGCGAACTCGCATTCGAGAACGTCGAGAACATTACCTGGTAACCCCCCATGAACCCAGCGACGGCCCGACCGGAAAGAAAACCGGCCGGGCCGTCGTCGTTTGTTGCCTTCACGGTTATCATGGTGCTGCCGCGCGGAGGGCGGGCCTGAGGATGCAACAATCCGGGGGAAGGTTACTTCCTTCCAGGGAACGGAAAGGGCTTCACGGCGCCAACTCGACCAAATCCTCGTATGCATGCCAAGTGGCGTAGCCGAGTATCGGCAGGGTGACTGCGATGCCAACCAGGAACAGGC
>PIVK01000195.1 GCA_003354135.1 Rhodospirillales bacterium | reverse complement strand
GCCGACCCGCGTTCCGCCATGCCGAAGGCGGACCTGCAAACGGCGCAGGTCCAGGCCGTCGACGACGAAGCCGCCCGGCGTATCCTGGCCCTGTTGACCGAAGTCCAACAGCGCAACGCCACGGCCCGTTCGGCGGCGCTGGTGCATAAGGCGCTGCAAGCGGTGCCGGACCCGTCCGGATATGCCGATGCCATGACCTGGGCGGCGGATGCCTTCGCCGCCTTGACCGGCGAAACATCCTGGACGGCTGAGGAGCAGACCGAAGCCACCGACGCCTCGGCGCTCTGGGCGCAAATCGGCGGACTGCGGCGGCGATCCAACGAGCTGACGACCCGAGTCATGGGTCAGGCGACGGAAGACCTTCGGGACTTCAAGGCCGCCGACGACGCGCATTGGGCGTAGGGGGCGAAGACACACAGCCGCGCGAAGTTATCTCCGATCCGGGTAAATAGGGGTTGTTTAAAAATCAATATCGTGACATAAGTGTTGAGTTAATCACAAGGAGACCGCTTCATGACCGTCCCCTCCCCAACGACCAGATCGGGCCCGTACGACGACAACGGTTCGACAGCGGTCTTCGTTTACGGGTTCAGGATCCTCGATGAAAACGAGATCGAGGTTGTTCTGACCGATTCCGGCGGCACCGCGGCGGATTATGACGAGTGGGCCATTCGGCTCCCCGGCGCAACCGCCTCTCTCAACACCGACGATGAACAGGAGGTAACGGTCCGATGGCTGTAATCAATCTTGGAAAACTGGTCTATCTCTGGCAGGGCGATTACTCCGCCGCGACGGCCTATGCGGCCTACGATGTCTGCCGGTATCAAAACAAGGTCTACATCTGCACGGAGGATGCGGCGGCGGGCGAAAACCCGGCGTCCGTGCCCGTCAAGTGGGATCTCATGACCGAGGGCATCCCCGCGACGGCGGACGTCGGAACCGACGGGCAGGTACTCACCTCGAACGGCCCCAACCTGGCGCCATCCTTCCAGGCGACAGCGGCGATCATTTCCGAGAACACCACCATCTCCGTGGCCGCGTCGGGCGGTGATTTTACTACGGTAAAGGAAGCCTATGATAGTTTGATGGGCTCTAGGATCGCTCCCCGAATAACTGTAACTATCGAAATAGCTGCTGGAACCGTGGTGGAGACAGCAACAATTGTTGCCGACCATCCGGAGGGTGCGCAAATTCTGATTACTGGACCTGTGCTGTCCAGTGCCCAGATCACTAGTCAGCAAAGCGTATCGGGTTCGGCGGGGGCGTATACGTGTATCTTGAACGTGACCAATGAAAGCATTTTCACAGTCGGTGGATATTGCTTGATCGGGTACACAACAGGGTCCTCCGGCGAGGGTCACGCGGTCTATAACGGGTGCTGGAAAGTATCGAATGTAGATGCGGCAAATAGTCGGATCACCATCACCAACACTGACCGCAATTCCAGTTTTTCGGGCGGGAACATCAACAACGGCACAGCGAAGGCGCTGAATACAGTAGTTGACTTTTCGGCGGC
>PIVK01000194.1 GCA_003354135.1 Rhodospirillales bacterium | reverse complement strand
CTACCCGTCGCCATCGAAGCCATCCATGTATATGGTTCAGTTGGCGCCAGCGTCTGGTGCCATGCTCAGGTCGACGACAGTGAGAATGGGCAGGAGGCCTCACTCAGCCTTTGTGATGACTACGGGCAGATATTGGTCGAAATCAAAGGCTTGCATTCTCGCCGCGCCGACCGCCAAGCCCTTGTCAGACAACTGGCCGAGGGCATAGAACACCTACTCTATACAGAGCAGTGGCAGCCCACCACCATCGAACCTGCGCCACTCCCCTCTGACGGCCAGTGGTGGGTGGTGAGCGATGATCTGGTACGGGGCCGGACGTTAGTGGAAGCCTTGTCGCAAGCGCAACAGAACAGCATATTCCTGCACGCAGCCGCCACCTTCAACCTTGATGATGCGGGACACTCACTGCGTGTGAATGAGACGGAGGATTGGGATCGCCTGTGGGTGGAACTCGAAAAGGCTGGTCAGGCCGTACCAAGTGGCGTGATCTGGTCGATGGACAGGCAAGGCGAACCACTCTTCGTTGCCCAAGAGCATTGTGGTGGATTGTTGACCTTGGTGCAAGCGCTTGCGCAGCATGGTGTGGAGCATCTAGCAGACGGGTTGTTGCTTTTGAGCAGCAACGCCATGGCTGTAGAACCTGGAGAAGATGTCAACCCCGACCAACGCACGTTATGGGGGTTGGGGCGCGTACTGCAAACCGAACAGCCAGCGCTGCAGAGCCGGTTGCTTGATTTTGATAGTGGTTTCGACATCACACTGGAACAGATCGAAATAATAATCAACGGTGGCAGCGAAAGTCAGCTCGCCTACCGACAAGGGCAATGGTTTGTACCGAGGCTGCAACACAGCGAACGAGTGCGAGCACTGAGTGTGCCCGTCGAGGAATCCTGGCGGCTGGGCATGAGCAAACAAGGCTCGCTGGACGGTCTGCGCATCGAAGGGATGGCACTGCCCGCACCGGCTATCGACGAGGTACAGGTGGCCGTAGGCGCCGCCGGCCTGAACTTCCGAGATGTGCTCAATGCCCTCGGCCTCTACCCAGGCGATGCCGGCCCCTTGGGGGGGGAGATGGCAGGCGAAGTGGTGGCGGTTGGCGAGGGCGTGGAGGGGCTGTCGCTTGGCGACCGGGTCTTTGGTTTTGGCATTGGCTGCTTTGCCGACCGCATCAATGCGCCGGCAGCACTGCTACAGCGTCTGCCTGATGGGGTGAGCTATGGCGCAGCTGCAGGGATGCCGGTCGTGTTCTGCACAGCCTTGCAGGCCTGGCGGCTGGCGCAGTTAAAAAGAGGGGAGCGGGTGCTGATCCATGCAGGAGCCGGCGGTGTGGGCCTGGCCGCCATCCAACTGGCCCAAAGCGTTGGCGCCGAGATCTACGCCACGGCCAGCGAAAACAAACAGGCTTATTTGCGCCAACTGGGCATCAACCACATCTACGACTCGCGTAGCACTGACTACGCTACCCAGATTTTGGCTGATACAGGCGGCGAAGGGGTGGATGTCGCTCTCAACAGTCTCAC
>PIVK01000193.1 GCA_003354135.1 Rhodospirillales bacterium | reverse complement strand
GGATTGTTCCTTATGGATAGTAGAAGAACCCTATTGTTTGGTGGAGTGCTGCTCAAATTTTTTGTACCATATTTTGGGGAAAATGACTGTTTTTGGGGCAATTTTCACCTTGTGAACACTCTAGCATCAAGAGGATTGCTCTGATCAACCATATACCTTGCAGAATTGTTCCTTATGGATAGTAGAAGAACCCTATTGTTTGGTGGAGTGCTGCTCAAATTTTTTGTACCATAATTTGGGGAAAATGACTGTTTTTGGGGCAATTTTTACCTTGTGAACGCTCTAGCATCAAGGGGATTGCTCCGATCAACCATATACCTTGCAGAATTGTTCCTTATGGATAGTAGAAGAACCTTATTGTTTGGTGGAGTGCTGCTCAAATTTTTTGGACCATTTTTGGAGGAAAATTACTGTTTTTTGGCCAATTTTTACCTTGAGAACGCTCTAGCATCAAGACGATTGCTCCAATCAACTATATACCTTGCAGGATTGTTCCCTATGGATAGTAGAAGAACCCTATTGTTTGGTGGAGTGCTGTTCAAATTTTTTGGACCATTTTTTGGGGAAAATTACTGTTTTTGGCCGGTTTTCAGCTTGTGAACACACTAGCATGAAGAGGATTGAACAGATCAACAATATATTTTGCAGGATTGTTCCTTTAATAATGGATAGTAGAAGGACACTATGATGCACCCCATTTAGTAATTCATTGCATGGCATAGGCGAGCCGGTTCTAAGATTTCTTGTTTACTCAATGACCTCCTGACCTCATTAATATGCAAATGAGGTCATGTGTGTCATAGTGACCTTTCCCCCACCTATTTATAGTAAAGTTTGGTTAGGATAGGCCCTGAGGCCTTGGAGATATAGGCATAAATGTTGGGACGTACGTACGATTGGAGGGCTCCACTATACCCTCCTTTCGAGGACTACCGTCCCGCAACAGGGGGTAATGAATGGTTCCCAATATCAATTGGTCCACTGGTCCAAAGTGACCCCCCAATTTCCCCCCCACCGGGAAAGGGGGTAGGATCACTAACAAATGGGTAAAACAACAAGTTTTGGGTCATGATTTGGCCTTGTTTTGGCAATCTGCCAATTTTTACCCTTTCAAAATGGCTGCCAATATTTTGTTCGGTCCATTGAATCCACATGTGTGACATAGACAGCCCAAATTTCTTTCCACCATAAAGTTTGCACATGGAAATTGTGTGGCAGGCAGCCAATATTTACCTTTTCAAAATGGCTGCCAAAATTTTGGCCCCCAGCCAGAGCAAAATAGCCATAATCTCTTGGGCCATGGCCCTTGTTTGTTCTTTGCCGCTGTCCATTTTTGTTCAATTTTGGGTGTTTTGGCCGTTATTTTCACTGATTTTGCCTTGACTTTTACAATCACTTCTTCTTGGTCGATTCGCGCCTTTTTTGCTTCATTATAATATTCATGAGGTGACGTATCCTGTCAACAGACGAAACACGTGGGTTTGTTTTGTAAATATAGGGTGATTGGCCAATGAAAATGAGTGTA
>PIVK01000192.1 GCA_003354135.1 Rhodospirillales bacterium | reverse complement strand
CCCTGATTTTTGGCTAGGAGCGCGCATCGAAGCGATGTGAGGCATCGGGAGATGCGTGCGACGCGGTCCAAAAGTCAGGGGAAGCCGCCATTCCGGTCGCTTATACAGCCCGTCGGAGGACGTCGGGAAGCCTTGACGATGCGCCGCATCGCCTGCGTCTTTCCTCCTACCCGACGGGCTGTATAAGTGATCTCTATGGGTCATTATCACCGCACCTTGGTATAAAGCCCCACGGAATACACCCTCCCGCCTTCCAATCCGAAAAGGACCGAAGGCTACAGGTGGCAGAGTTTTTCTCCGCCCGCAGCAGGCCAAATCCCGCCGCGCGCGGAACGGCCAAACCGAACCGCCCCAATAACGCGTTCACGAAGATCCAGAGAATGCCGATCACGTTATTTTCAACATGTTGCTTATGTCCTGATCAAATCCGAAGTTCGAGAAACGCTTGCCCCATAATGATGCGAACTTCGGATTCGGGCTAGTATCCAACAGACACCAGGTACAAGCCGCAGGCAGGAGCCGTCGGCCCGCCACGGGCGCGGTCGGCGGCTTCAAACGCCGCCCTGAGGTCGCCCGGAGACCATTTGCCTTCGCCAACGAGACGTAGCGTTCCCACCATGTTGCGGACCTGGTGATGGAGGAAGGAACTCGCTCGGGCATGAATAAGGATCTCCTCGCCTTCGCGTTCCACGTCCAGACCGTCCAGGACCTTCATCGGCGAGTCCGCCTGACACTGAGACGCGCGGAAGGTGGAGAAATTGTGATGCCCGAGAAGCATCTTCGCGCCGGCCGCCATGGCCGCCGCGTCGAGCCGCGACGGCACCCACCAGGCCCGGTCCCGCATTACCGTCAAGGGCGCGCGGCGGTTAACGATGCGGTAGAGGTAGATCCGCTCCTTGGCCGAAAAACGGGCGTGAAAATCGTCGGGAACCCTGTCGGCCTTCAGCACCGCCACCGCATGGGGCTTGAGGTGGAAGTTAAGCGCCTCGCGTACCGTTCTGGGATCGGGATCGCCTGAGAGGTCGAAATGGGCCATCTGGCCCAGCGCATGGACGCCTGAGTCCGTGCGCCCGGCGACGTGCAGGCGCACGGCTTCGCCCGAGAAGCCTGCGACGGCATCCTCCACCACCTGTTGGACGCCGAGCCCGTTCTTCTGGCGCTGCCAGCCGACAAAGCCGGTTCCGTCGTATTCGACCGTGATGTGATAGCGGGGCATGGCTCCGTTTTACCTCCCGAGGCTTCGCACCGCGACAGGAAAAGCCCGTGTCTTAGGAAAAGATTAGGCCCGTGTCTTAGGAAAACATTAGAAAAGATGGTATACCCCGTTCACCCTAGAACCCGAAAATCCTTGGGTGCTATGATGCGGAAATTGTCCGATACGTCGTCGCATAAATCAACCCAGTTTTTTGGAACGTCTTCCTTCAAAAAACTGAGCATGGCGGTGCAAAATTTATTAAACGTGGCGTGACATCGGTTGTGGGTGACGTTTCTGTGCATCAGCCCCCACAGACGCTCGATGGGGTTCAGGT
>PIVK01000191.1 GCA_003354135.1 Rhodospirillales bacterium | reverse complement strand
CCCAAGTACCGCCGAGAAGAGGGCGAAGGGTACGACCTCACACAGTTTGCACCCCCGGACCACCGGATGTACTGCTCACAGGAACAGTGTGCTTCCAAGTGGAAAGTGTTTGGTTGCTTCTGGTTTGGCCTGGGACGGCATTGGAGTGCTTCGCACAACGACTACGCCCGTATCGCTTTGTGCCCGCTGAACACACTGCAGGTGCAGTGTCGCTTCAACACCAAGCTGGACGGCCGGGCTGCGGAGTACGTGCAGACCGAGCATGTTAACCGTCGACACAAGAAGCTGACCCCGGAGGTGATCGCCGCCCAGAAAGAGCGATTGAAGAGCATAGGGAGCACGGATTGGAGAGGCATCCTACTCTGGCCTTGTGTGGTCGCCAAGAACGTAAGGAAGTCCGCCAAAGGCCAAGTGCTCCAGTCCTACGGACCCCCCACAGGTCTAGACGTCATAGCTAGAGAACCCTATGACAATAACACAAGTGCCCCTACGATTAACTCGCAGGATGGAGTGTGTGCCTACCTGTCGGTGGCTGACTGGAACCAAACCATCAACTACCCGTTTGCCAACGTGGTGGCTGAGATGGAAGCACATCATGCCAACCCGACCACGGTGATGCCCTGTATCGCAGCTGCGACCCCAAGGAGGCGCCGCAGAACAGCACCACCTGCCTCCCATACAACACAGATGATTGTAGTTCAACCTATGGACACCGCGGAGCACGAGGACATCAAACCTGATGTGCAGGACCTCGTCTCCGTGGTGCGCTCGGGACCCACCGAGGTGATCGACCTCATCACGGACAGTGATGATGATGAAAGTGGACCACCCACCAAGAGACCGGCTCTTAGCGTGAGAGAGGAACCGCTGTGGGGAGCCCCCAGTACCTCAGTGGTCCGACAGGAGGGTAGTTTGGACCCCCCGATGCGATCTGGCGTCGGTGGTGTGTCCATCGCCTTCCAGGCGGACCTAGGGGGACCGGGGCCAGACAGCATGGAAGGCGATGAACAGCTTCGCCATGCAGCACTAGCCACCATGCCAGCCACCCCCATTCAAGTGAATGTGCAACGCCTGCAGATGGCTGAGAAATTACTAGCCATGGCAGCGGAGTTAAGGCCACCCCCTGCCACGTCCATGGAACAACCACTGGTAGGACCACCCAGCACGAGGGGACGTAAGCCGTCTGGAGCATCACCAGCGATGACCAGAGCCAGACAAGTCAGCCAGTTGGCTGCGATGAACGCCCCCACCGGAAAGCCGACAACAGCTTCCAAGCGGAGACGAGCCTCCGTGCAGAAAGGAAAACATCTGGTGCTGGGGATGGTGGAGAAGACGCTCGGACCAGACGCCATGGAGAAGGTGTCAAGGGCAGTGACTGAGGAGGAGGCTGAGCTGGAGGCCCCCTATGTTGCAATAACTAGAGGGAGTTCAGAGACGACTGATATGGAGGAATGGGAGTCGGAACCAGCCGCTCCCCCCGTTTTCAAAACAACCCTCAGGGGCCCCTTTACAGCCCCTGAGCAGAGGATGA
>PIVK01000190.1 GCA_003354135.1 Rhodospirillales bacterium | reverse complement strand
CCTTGTCTCTCATATGATGTCTGAAGTCCAAGATGGTAGTCTAGGAGTCGTGTTGTGGACTGGCCAAGCAGAGTTATCCAGGTAGGAAGAGTCTTAAGTGCCCCGGAGGCCGAAGACCCGAGAGGAAGCTGAGCTCCATCCGTTGATGTCAGGTGACACAACCGATGATTCCTCAACCGAAGATACCTACAACCGAGGCTGGCTAGCACAACCGATGATTGTTCATATTATGTATTGTTCATGTATTAATGTATGGTTAATGTGAGACTGTGATAGAAAATAAATAAAGAAATTGTGACCCAAACTGACTGATTAACTGACTGTAATTATGGCAGCTGAAGGAAGGAAGAGCTTGAATGTGGATGCGCTGACTTGCGGTGAGATCGCAGAGCTTATTGGCTTGGGACCTGCTCAGGTGAGTAGATCAGTCTATGACCGCCATTTTAGTGGAGAGGACCTCGCCTTTTTCTTTCTTGGTCCATGTGTAGCTTCACTGCTGAGTCCAGAGGCGTGGGTACGCCTGGACAGCCTGAAGGAAGCGCTGGTGTTGCAAAGCAGACAACAGGGAATTACCAGGAGACAGTACCGAGACTTCGTGCAGGAGACGTGGAGACAGATGTATGAGTTCCTGTCCCATGATTACCCTGCCCTGGCTCCCTTGTTTGGTTATTTTGATAACCACGGGCAACACCTCGTGCTGGGGAGTGATGGCACTCTCTTTCCAGGACACATGATACCAAATGATGAAGAACATAGGTTTTGGAAGTCCGCCTATGGCCAGAGACTGGTGGCACCCGACCAACCCCTACAGCCAACGATAGAAGCGCCAAGTGTCATCTGGAAGGACATGAGGAGGTACTCTGTCCCAGCTCTTGGCCCTATCCTGCCGGCTAAAGGTTTGTATGACCCGACTACCTCGGAGGAAGATAGAAAGCGCCCAGTGGAGCGCGAGTCAGGAGACGATGAGTCGGGGAGTGAGGACACTGATTCCTCACCCGAGATGGAGGAGGAGTATTCTGAGGCTCCGGAGGCTCCTGATGGTCATCAGAAGCCCCAGGGTGCTCCAGCTACTCGCTCTGCCACTCCGGGAGGCAATGATGATCACCCCCAGAGCAGACAACAAGGGTTGTCCGGTGCTACCGGAACCACAGGATCTCTGGGAGCCGATCTAGAAAAGTACCTCTACCCCCTGATCGGCGAGGAGGTAACTGGTAGTAAGTTACCCCTAACCGACCCGATGACTGGTCGCACAGTGTACCCGAGGGATGCCTACAGGGACACACGCGCCGGAGCTGCAAGGCGCCATAGCGCCGAATCCAAACCGCAGAGGAGGACGTTGCAGCCGGATGTGCAAACCGACGTTACCGAACCGAGGATGGGATCTCAACCGAGAATGGACTCTCGACCGAAGACGGGTTCCCAACCGAAGAAGGATATCCACCCGAAAAGGGAGATGCCTTATGGAAAGGGCAGGAAGGGAGCCCTGCCGAGGCAGCCAAGTGCCTCGACACCCATCAGGCTGCAGGTTAAGAGGGAACA
>PIVK01000189.1 GCA_003354135.1 Rhodospirillales bacterium | reverse complement strand
CGCTCAGCGTGACCGACGACCGGTTCGAGGTGGCTGTCGACAGCCTGAAACTCAAGGCGGGCGTGAGCCTGGACTACGAGAGCGCGAGCACGGTCGACGTAGAGGTAACCGCGACCGACCAGGACGGCGCGGGCCAATCCTACGAGGAGACCTTCACCATCACGGTGCTCGACGTCAACGAGGCGCCGACGGTGACGAGCCCAAGCCTGGCGATCGACGAGGGAGGGACGCCGACGATCACGGCCACCAACCTTGGCGTCGAGGATCTCGACGACGACCCCGACGCGGTAACGGTGCAGGTGAGCAACGTGACCTTCGGCGTCTTCAAGCGGAGCGGAGCGGAGGTGACCGAGTTCACGCTGGCCGATGTTGCGGTCAATGCGGTCAATCCGGTGACCTTCGTCCACGATGGCGGCAATAGTGCACCGACGTTCTCGGTGGCGGCCAAGGACGACGAGCCCGGAGCGGCCTACGGGACGGCGGTTGCGGCGACCGTGACCTTCACCAACGTCAACGACGCGCCGGAGTTGATCACTAACAATCTTCTGACCGTCAATTATGGGGACTTTGGTGTTATCGGCAGCGGAAATTTGGAGACCGAAGATGTTGATAACTTCCCCGTGGATCTCACCTATACAGTGACCCAGGTACCAACCCATGGTTCTTTGTTGCTCGATGGTACGGCACTGGGGGTTGGCGGTACATTCAGCCAGGCGGATATCACCGCCCGCGATCTGGTGTACAACAACAACAAGTACGACCAATACGGCGATCCCACCTCCACGCCGATTCTTGAGCTATCCCAGATAGACGGACTCAATGGCATTGTATTAAATGGTGCCCCCATTGGTGCGCGAGCCGGCTATTCCGTCTCGGCGGCGGGGGATGTCAACGGTGACGGTGTTGGGGACATCCTCATTGGGGCGCACAAAGCAAATTCTAATGCCGGCGTCACCTATCTGATCTACGGTAGGACCGGTTTGGGATCGGATGGGCGCATAGATCTTGCGCGCCTGGGTAGCGCCGGCGTGGTTATCAACGGTGACGCTGTTGATTGGAGCGGCTGGTCCGTATCCGGGGCGGGGGATGTCAACGGTGACGGTGCCGGAGACATCCTCATTGGGGCTCCACTTACCGATTCTTCTAATGGGATTGATTCCGGAGTTACCTATCTGATCTACGGTGGGGAAAACTTGAAACAGGATCAGAATGGGGTGTCCGTACCCATAGTTTCCATAGATCTTGCGGATCTGGGGAGCACCGCTGGCGTCGCCGGCGTGGTTATCAACGGTGCCGTTGCAGGCGATTGGAGTGGCTTTTCCGTCTCCGGGGCGGGGGATGTCAACGATGACGGTGCCGGGGACATCCTCATTGGGGCGCCAGCAGAAAATGAAGACGCTTTTAGCACCAGCTATCTGATCTACGGTGGGGAAAACTTGAAACAGGATCAGAATGGGGTGTCCGTACCCATAGTTTCCATAGATCTTGCGGATCTGGGGAGCACCGCCGGCGTCGCCGGCGTGGTTATCAACGGTGCTGCTGCAGG
>PIVK01000077.1 GCA_003354135.1 Rhodospirillales bacterium | reverse complement strand
TTTGAAGCCGGTCAGGTTGTTTTTGGGGTGTTCCGCCGTTTTTGGCTTTGGCTGAGCCGGTAGCTGTCGCCGTTCATCTCCAGGATATGGACATGGTGGGTGAGACGGTCGAGCAAGGCTCCCGTCAGGCGTTCGGAGCCGAAGATCTCGGTCCACTCGTCGAAGGGCAAATTGCTGGTAACCAGGGTGGAGCCGCGTTCATAGCGCTGACTGAAGACCTCGAATAGGAGTTCGGCGCCGGTCTTGCTGAGAGGGACAAAGCCGAGTTCGTCGATGATAAGCAGCCGTACTTTCGCCAATTGCTTCTGGAATCGGAGCAGGCGCTTCTCGTCCCTTGCCTCCATCAGCTCGTGGACCAGGGTGGCCGCTGTTGTGAACCCCACCGACAGTCCCTTCTGGCAGGCCGCCAGGCCGAGGCCGAGGGCGACATGGGTCTTGCCGGTACCGCTGTTGCCCAGCGCGATGATGTTCTCGCGGCGCTCGACGTATTCACAGCGCGCCAGCTCCAAGACCAGCATCTTGTTGAGCGAGGCGATGGCCTTGAAGTCGAAGGCATCAAGGCTTTTGACGGCGGGGAACCTGGCCTGCCTGATCCGCCGCTCGACCATACGTCGCTCGCGGTCGATCAGTTCCAACTCAGCCAGTCGGACAAGATAACGCACGTGGTCGACGCCTTCGGCGGCACACTGGCGGGCCAGCTTGTCGTACTCGCGCAGGAAGGTTGGCAGCTTGAGGGCCTTGAGGTGATGGGCCAGCAACACCTGCGGGGTGTCGGTCATGACCTGGCCATCCTTGTGTCCCCGTCCCTTGTGCCCCCGTCTAGCCGTTCGGCCCTTCCCGCCTCTTGGCCCAACAAACTCATGTAGCTGACGGCGGCCGTGGTTGCGACCCGGGCCCTTGGCAGATAGGGATAGACATCCAGGTCGAGCCGGGGTGGGCGCCGTTCGACGCGGCACAGCACCAAGTGCTTGACGGCGTCGTAGCCGATGGCGCCCAGGCGGAGGGCGTCCTTCACCGCACCATGAAGTTCGTCGCGATCGAAAGTCTCCAGAAGCTGCAGGATCTGGACAAACTCCCGCTTGCCGGACTTGCCCATCCGCGCCTCAAGGAGGCGGCGCAGGGTCGCGAACGCGTCTGGAAGTTCCCAGCCGACCAGGGGGGCGGCTTGGTCCAGGGCGCCGATCTTCTTCTCCAGCAAAGGCAGGTAGTGGAGCGGATCGAAGATCATATCCTCCCGGTCATGGGAGCGTGGATGCGGGGCAATGATCTCGCCACCACAGCCGATAACCACCTCATGGACATAGCTACGGACCCAGACCTCCCGGTGGCCGTAAGCAACGGGCACCGAGTAGTCGTTGCTCCGGTAGCGCACCAGGGACAGGGAGTTGACCCGTGTTCCCCGCTTGTCACAGGCATCGAACGGCGCTGGCGGTAAGGCCATCAGCGCCGCGCGATCATGCTCGAGGCGCTTGCCGATGGACTCGCAGTGGCCGCGAAGTACGTCGCCTTCCCGTTTGCGGCATTGCGCCTCCAGGTGGGCGTTGAAGGCGTCCCAGCTCTCGAACAGGGGAAGAGGCACCATGAAGTTCCGTCGGGCGTAGCCGACCAGCCCTTCCACTTTGCCCTTGTCGTTGCCCTTGCCGGGACGGCCATAGCGGTCCTCGAAAAGGTAATGGGATTGCAGCCCGCTGAACGCCCGCGTCCGTTGCCTGCGCGACACCAGGCACTTGTCATTGTCGTAGAGAACCGATTGGGGAACACCGCCGAAGAAGGCGAAGGCCCTGTTGTGGCCGTCCAGCCAGGCCTCCGCCGGGTAGGCCGCGACGAAGCAGGCGTCGCTGTGGGGAATATCCATGGCGAAAAAATGCACCCGCCGCTCGACGCCGCCGATAATCGCATCCGCCTCCCCGAAGTCCGCCTGGGCGTGGCCCGGAGGATGCGCCAGCGGAACGAACATCTCACGCCGGCGACGGCGCCGTTCCCGGACGTAGTCCTTGACGATGGTCTGGCCGCCGTCAAAGGCATGCTCGTCGCGAAGGCGATCGAAAATCCGCTTCGCCGTGTGGCGCTGCTTGCGGTGAACCGTCAGGTCCTCTTCCTGGATGCGGTCGATAATGTCCGTGAACGGATCCAACTTCGGGCGCTTCGGCGGTTCGTTGCGCCGATAACCCGGGGGTTCGGAGTGCGCCAGCATCTTCTTCACCGTATCGCGGGAAATCGAAAAACGCCGCGCCGCTTCACGCGGGCTCAAATTATCGACATGGCACGCACGCCGAACACGTAGATATAGCTCCACGGAATACATCCTCCCGCCTTCCACCCCGAAAAGGATCAAAGGCTACAGGTGGCAGAGTTTTACTCCGCCCGCAGCAGGACAAATCCCGCCGCTTCCGTGGCCTAATTTGTCACCGCCGCATACACTTTGCAATTTGAGGTTTACAACCCTGACCGGAAAAGCCAACATGACCCGGAACACCTGAAAACAAATACGCGATTCGCGCTGAAGAAGATGAGAATATGCGAAGAATCCGATATTTTATTTCTGCACCATAAGCATCTTGCCTGGGGAAATGTTGTTTTTAATATTGGTATGGAAAAACAACGGAGTATTGTCTTGGCGCACCTTGAGAAAAACAACATTCAGACCTGCGGCAGGTTTGGAAAATGGGACTATCTGTGGAGTAACCAGGCTCTTATGAGCGGGCTTCAGTTAAGTTTTGGAAAGAAAATTGGTTAAGAGCATGAGTTTGAAAAAACAATTTCGAGGGTTTCTAGAACTAACCAAACGATTTCTTCGGAAGGTCGAAAGAGAAGCATATACATTCCGCAAAAATTTCAAATACTATATAAACAATAATTTGGTGAAGGCGTCAATAGAAATTGTGGAGGGAAACCTAGACAACGCCAAGAACAAGACAGACAGCCTGCTTGCCCGCACGGTAGTAGAGTCCTCCAAGTTTCTTAACTTGGCTGCCAGGGCTGAACTTGGATTGAAAAACTACGATCTGGCCATTGCTCGGATTGAAAGGTCTCTAGCGCTGCATGCCAACAAGCCGATGACTTACAATATCAAACGACAAATCTACATTGATCAGCGGCGCAGGAAAAAGGCTCTGGAGGTTTCGCGTGATGCTGCCGCGAAATTTCCGTATCACAAGGCTAGTCAAATTGGTTTACTTGAAGACTTGGTTGAGCTTGAAAAATATCAGGACTTTTGGTCTTGTCTAAAACAGGTCAAGTCGGTTGTAAAAACTAAACCCAAAATCATATCACTTGCTGTTATGAGCCTTAGGCAACACGTTGTGGGAATCATGTTAAGAAGTAACGTAGAAAGTCTAAGTGCAATTACCGCGGAGATACTGAACGCTAGCAAGTCATTAGGTCTTGCGAAAAACAGCAGCATCCAGCAAATGACAGATTTGATTGTCTCACTAAGTGATTTCGCAGCGAGTGAATGCCAACTTCTTTTCGTAGAAGTCAATAAATGCTGTGGTTCCATTGAACATTACAATCATTTTTTTGGTGCGGTAATCCTTCCATTGCTTGAAACATATGAGAACAGGGGGTTACCTCAGAATTCAGTTCTTCTGTTGCCAGACTTTGGACCAATGAATCCTAAAGCCGAAGATTTGTTGATGCACTTGGGATTCAAGGCAAAATTTCTACCCGACACTGCAGTACTCGAATTGAAAAAAATTGGGGAACTGGTGGATTACAACCTAAAAATTATTCTACCTGCGTATGATGCATATTGGGTGTCAGGCTACAGTGCGCCTCATTTCGCTGTCAAACAAGCCAGAAACGCATTGCGCAAGATTGCCGACAAAACTTGTCCCCAAAATTCGAACTCAATCGGAAATCAGATAATCACTTTTGTGTACCGGAAACCCCCGATTCACAGCGACCGGACATCTGGCTCCCAGCGCAGGAGCATACCCAATGCCTCCGTTATTGGTAAAAAGCTGGAAGAACTGCCCAATGTAACCTTGAATTACATCGCCTTTGAAGGCATGGGTCTCGTGGAAAAATTCAATTTGATGCGTCACACAAATATTTTTATCGTGCAGCATGGAGCCGCGTTGACTGCCATGTATTGGATGACCCCAGGTAGCATGGTGATTGAGTTGGTCCCTAAACAGATTCAGAAACCAAAATCTTATTCTAATGTTTTACCGGCAGGGAAAGTTTTGGCAGAGCGAATGAAACTAAACTATTCGCGTATTATGCAGGACGGTACGCATAAGCCTATAAACCCAGATGCGGTATTCAATCTATGTAGCGTGTTCATTGAAAGTGGACAGGCGGAATTGACCGACATTAGAGATAACTCCCAAGCTGTCTGAGTATGCTTTGTCACTGCGGCAGACGGATAGTTTCCGGTTCTACACTCTTGCGGAACGGAGCAGGTGTGATCGGTGACCTTGTATCTGTCATTACAGATCACTAGTGTCCGGTTAAAAAGCGAATAGATTCAATTGGTTGGTTATTTGCGGGTGGTCGCATCTGTTTTCGTCTCCGGCAAGTGTTTGATGTAATGGCATTTTCTCGAAGAGGGTGACCGAGAGTATCTGGAGCAAAGTGTAGAGCGAGGCGTCCAGATTAAGCCGCTTCTTGACGATGGCGACGAGGACGTAGACTGAGACGGCGATCCAGATTTGCGTTTTCACCGCGTTTTCCGACGTCCCAAAGAACCGTTTGATGCGAAGATTCTGCTTGATCCACTTGAAGAAAAGCTCCACCTGCCAGCGGCTCTTGTAGAGCGCGCAGATGGTGGCGGCCGGAAGGGCGAAGTTGTTGGTGATGAACACCAGCGTCTTGCCGGTCTCGGGATCCTTGAAGCGGATGCGGCGCAGATGTCCGGGGTAATTCCGGCTGTTGACGTTGCCGTCCAGTGAGATGGTCTGGTCGTAAATGATGCCGGTCACGCGATCCGCCGGTGCCGAATAGACACGATGGGCGTTCATGTTCGACTTGGCGCGGGTTACGAAGAAGGCTCCGGTCTGGTGCAGCATATGGAGGCGGGCAAAATCGACGTAGGCGCGATCCATGACGTAGATGGCTCCGGCTTCCGGCATGAGCATGTCGAGAGCATGGACGTCGTGCAGCTTGCCGTTCGAAATGTGGATGAAGCTCGGAATGTTGCCCCGCAAGTCGAGCAGGGTGTGCATCTTCACCGCCGCCTTGGTGGTGCGGAAGTGCGCCCATGGGAAGACCGACAGGCACAGGTCGATGGTCGTCGCGTCCAGGGCGTAAACGGTGTTGGTCAGGTCCAGGCCAAGGTCCTCGACCGCATACAGCTTTTGTGCCTGGGCAATCAGCCGCTGGGCCACCTCGGCATGGATACGCCAGTCTCGCCTCTCGTTGGCATCGGCCAACGTCGAGCGCCGGACCGGTTGGTGAAAGCCCATGTGATAGAGCTTCGATGCATGGACCGAGAGACAGGTCTCGATGTCGCGCAGGCTCTCGCGGTAGGTCAACTGCGCGAAGGCCATGGCCCTGTACTGCTCGGCGCAGGTGAGAGTCCGCACCCGGTGGTCGCCGTCGTAGCGCTCGACAATCCGGTGGAAGGTCTTCCAGGGTAGAAAATCCATAAGCTGGGAAAACAGAGGCTTGCCGATATACATCTTGGGCTCCAGGCATGTGGAAAACATGAGCCAGAACCTGCCGGAATGGCACAAACGCGTTCAAGTCGGAGACAACAATTTTCGCTCTGGAACCCGCGGAAACCATGGTTCTCAGCATGTCACCCTCTCAGTTAACCGGACAGCAGTGATTACAGATACAAGGTCACCCTAACCACGACCCAGGCATCTGGCACTGCCTATGCCGCAGGGCGGCGTCATCGGCGTGGGATGGCCCGGCATCGCCGTGCAGGGCCTCCTTCAGGCCACCGGGTCGGTGACGGATATTGCTGTCGCGGGGCAGGGATTCTTTGCCATCGACCTGCACCGCCTGAGCGGCACGGCGCAGCCGACGACGGAACTCGAGGTCAGCGCCAACCTTTCCGCCGGATCGACCCCGGGCACGGTTCAGCGCCTCAGCGTCACTCTGCGCGATAGCCTGGGCAATCCGCTCGAGATCGATCTCGTCTTCACCAAAACGGCGCCCAACCGCCATACCCTCGCCGTCGATGGCCCCCGGACCCCGGACGGCGTACCCGTCGGGACCGTGGAGGCGGGCGAGTGGGTTCGCGGGACTGTTGAAAAAAGCCATCTCGACCTACGAGACCAACGCCCGGGTCATCGCCGGGGAAGAAAAGTTCCGCGGAACCCGGCTCAGTTTCGTCCTCTAACGC
>PIVK01000076.1 GCA_003354135.1 Rhodospirillales bacterium | reverse complement strand
GACGATGTCGCGATAAGAAAAATGCGTAAAACAGTCGCGGGCCAGAACAGCATCACAGGACGGAAGCGGAGGGCGGCGAATGTCCTGTAACCGGTACTCGATGCCCTTTTTCCCCGAATACCTTTCCTTTAGAGGGCCAATCACCTCGGGAATGAAATCGACCCCAATATATCGATCGAGAGAAGTATCTGCCGGTCTAAACCAATCCGAACCACCACAGGCGAGGTCGAGAAGGGAACGCACTCCCAAGTCGGCAAAAGCATCCATTAAACCGGCACGCACCGTTCGGGCCGCGCCAGGCCGGGAGCCTGACGGCACCGGAGGAACTCTGCTGTCTTCGTACTCAAACTCGTATCCATCTCGCAGGCGGTCCCAACGATGGTTCAGATAGTGAGCCGGCGACATGAGAGAGAACCAAGATTCTTGAGCGCGTACCGACACATGCTGGGACTGGATATGGACACCGGAAAAAGCCTCAAAATCTCGGAGGGTTCTCTCCTGCCCTAAACCGTATTGCTCCTGGTCGGTCAGGGCGGCGGCATCATTGCACTCGATCACTCCCAAGAGGTGAAAACACCGTCGTTTGGAACGTAAGTACCGCTCAATCAGGCTCTCTTTGGAAATGTGACGGCGAAAATAGTGAGTTCCCTTAGAGTCTCTGTCACGACCGTAAAGGTGATGCAGAAAGTGCTCGCGAGGCGCGTAAATGTTCCAACCATGTGTCCATAGCCTGACAGAGTAGCTTATTTCCTCCTCCTCCCAGTCCATATAGGGGTCGTACGGTATGGTTCGCAGAACCTCTGCCGGCATGAAAGAGTAGCCGGCGGAGAAAAATGCTCCGCGTATAGGTGTGTCGTACTTGCTTTGAAGGATATGGAAATCAAGTTGGCCGCGAATGCTTCCGTTTGGATACCGCTCGTCGGGAGGCGGCCATCGAAGCGGTCTCGTTTCTGCGCAATTTACAATGGGGGGCGGATACTTTTTTTTCTGCGGAAGCGTAAAGCTAGGGGGATAACAGCTCAGTATGGATTTCTTTGCCGGGCAGACTTCAAGTTCATCGATCAATCTCTGGTCCCACTCCGGCTCGAAACGCATGTGGCTGTCAATGACGAGGACATATTCCTCGCCTCTAAAAAAGCCCTGAGCGCGGCTTCGAGCCCAGCACACTCCTTCGCTTTCGGTGAACGGAACGCGATCTATGCGAACATTTTCAGCCCAAGCCAGTTCAGGGTCCATGCATTTGAAAGGATCATCGGAATCGTATTGCCAGCAAATGCCTGCGAATACTCGTTCAGGATCCGCTGCCTGCTCATACATATCTGTTAAGGTTTTGGCGCATTCGGGATCGCGGAAACTCGCGATCAACACAAAAATGCGGGCTGACCGGGCCATTTGGCTCATCCCCATGCAAGCGATGCTCTTGCAAAACACCAGAAAGGCGGCGAGTTTTCCGTGGTAGCCGCTGATTTACGAGGCCTTTGCCCCTCTCTTCGGGTATGTTGAGCCTATAAAAAAAGCCGTCGACCAAAGGGAGTTGCGGACCATGCCTCTTACCGCAGATGCTATCCGATTGCTGGCACACCATTCAAGGCCATCTTTTCCAGGACATTCCCCAAAATTCTGCGCTGATTTTGGGTAGGGCGCTGATCTGACTCTGAGATTTCGGCCGAGGAAGTGGAACGGCGGAATTTCGGGGAAATCTTTGGCGGCTTGGAGGGGCCTCCGGGTGGGATAGGATGTCGATGTATACCCAGACTCATTGAGGACCCGAGAAAAAGAGAGCGGGGTTTCCGATGATTTCCGCGTCATTTCGGGCAAGGGTTTTTTTCGGGTTCTGACGTGAGCGGGGTATAAACAGATGACGAACTCGCCCCAACCGACGGAGAGCCCGGGACATGATAGCGTGGGCAGCGACCGAGATGCGCGCCCATTTGGAGGAATTTTAGGGGAAACTTTCCGTCGGATTGAGCAAGCCGGCACGACGCTTTGTCTGGGAGACGCTTTACGGGATTGCGGCGCGGGGCAGCGTGCGGCTTTCGGAGATTGGCCTTGGTCGACGGAACCCGCGAAGTCTGTTTCCTCGCTCCCAGGCGCCCCTCATCTGCCGCTCGCGCCTCGCCTCAGCGCGCCATCGGATTCGGCGGAGAATTTTTTTGGGAACGTCCTGGCAAGTTTAGGACTTCACCATTCTGGATGATTGTGGCATCTTTTCCGGTGTCAACAAGACGATCCATGACGTCTTTGCCGGTACGGACATACGTTTGAACTGGGAAGGACAAGGGCTCGGGAAATACGGCAAGGGCCTGAGCGATATCGAGACCACGGGTGAATACGTGGGTATCGGCAAGATCGCCCGCGGGGGCCTCACCCTGTTCCGCCGGCGTGTTGTCGATGCCGTCACCCGGGAGGACTACGGCTCTTGGTGGGAGGAACCGATCTTCCGCACCGTCGACACCGGAGAACGGGTCTTCGTTCACGATATAGCCGGTAAATTCTGGGGTGCGGTTGACTATATCGAGGACTATGAGCGAATCATGGCTTACGTCGGGCAACAATAGGCAAAGCCGCAATGGATGTATCTCTACCCAATACGGAGGAAGCGCATTTTGCAGCACCGGAAAGGAAGCTTCCACGGTTTCTTGCCTCCGCCGCTGATAATGCCCTGCTGTCCGAACTGCGCTCCTCTTTGACGGGAGGGGGAAAACCCGACCGTTCCCGGATACGGGCTGCCGTCGAAGCCAGCGGGTTCCGCCAGGATTGCCGCGAGGTGGCGCTGATTCTCTATCAGGCCGGAGAACCCCGTTTGATGGTCGTGCGCCGGACGGACGCCCTGTGGAAGGGGCTCGGGCGGGCGGTGGCGGCCATGCTCCGCCATCCCCGGTTTGGAAATTTCAACACGCACGATCTGGACCGCTGTCGTCTCCAGATGGATATCCTGCCCGAGAAGCCAAAGGCCTGCGATATCCGCCGGATCGGCATGATTATCAAGGGGGACAGGCATTTTGAAATCGGGCTGGACGGTCTGGTTCTCGTGGGGAAAGGCAAGCGAAACTACTTCCTTCCGGGGGATGCCTACGTTCGTTCCGTGATGAGCATGAGACAGCTTCGGAACCACCTCGTGCGGGGATACGGGGATACGGTGCTGGACGACTACGCCTATTTCCGATTCACGAGCGAGAGCTATATCAGCTACGGCGGCACGTGGTTGCGGCTATACCGCGGACATCCGGTGAACGGAGCCTTGACACGCGCCCGGTTGGAAGAGGCGGTCCACCTGGGTCTGGCCCATGTTCACGACAACATGCAACCGGACGGGCGGTTCTTGTACTACTACGACTCCGCCAAGGACTCCCGCCGCGACCACGAGCACCCGCGCCGCGACCCGGACAAGAACCCTTACTACAATATCCTGCGGCACAGCGGCGGCATCCTCGCATGTCTCTACTATGCCCGCCTTTATGATGACGTTTCCCTATTGCCGGCTGTCCGCGCCGCGATTGACTACCTTATGGCCCAGACCCGGTCCTACACCACCGGGAACGGGGAGAAGGCCCTCTATGTCTACTACAACAAGAAAGCAAAGCTCGGAGGCAGTGGGATCGCACTCTATGCTCTGGTCGAGTATCGCAAGCTGACCGGAGACGGAACGCATGACGAAGCCATCCACCTTCTGGCGCGCCATCTCTTGGAGCAGATAACGGAGAGCGGCGAATTCATGTATTACAATATCTATCTCGACCGGGAGGTTGAGGGTGACAAAAACGCCGGTCATTTCAACTTCTTCTACCCTGGGGAAGCGCTGTGCGGTTTGGCCGGCTACCACCGTCACGTTCTTGATGACCGGACTCGATCCGCACCGTTTCTCGAAGCGGTGCATCGCGCCATGCATTTCCTGATGGTAGATCGGCCCAAGATCCGGGCGGAGCATTACACCGTCTTGCCCTCCGACGGGTGGCTGATGATGGCAATCAACGAGTTCTGGGAAGAGCCCGCGTTCCGGAAGGATCTCTATTGTGATTCCGTTTTCGCCGATGCGGATGCGATGGTGCGGCGAATGTACCGCGTGACCGATGCTCCATATCCCGACTATGCCGGCGCCTTCTATTACAAATTTGATGATTATCCCTATGCCGACGGTGCCCGGTGCGAGGGCCTGATGGCGGCCTATGAGCTGGCTCACAAGATCGGAGACACGGCGCGGATTACGCTTTATGAGAGAGCCCTGCGCTTATCCGCCTGGGCGACCCTGCATTTGGTCAATACGCCGGCCTCCCTTTATCCCTTTCGCAATCCGGCAGCGGCGGTGGGAGGGATCCGGTTCAAATATACCCGCCAATGGTTCCGCGTGGATACCATCCAGCACGTGGTATCCTTCTATATGAAGCTGATGCTGCATGGTCGTTGCCCGATCGAGATCGAGCCTCCCGCCGCTTAGCGGCCCCTCTTCGCCTAAGATCAATAGGCCCCTGGTTGCCAAGCCCGACCGGTGTCCTTCAGCTTACCGCTATTGGACACCTCATCATAAGACAAACCGATCATGCCGGTGCTGCCTCAACAGGACCGCGCAGGCCAAAGCCTTCCCCCGGATTGTTGCATCCTCAGGCCCGCCCTTCGCGCGGCGGTGCCATGGATGGTACGGGAAACCGTGAAGGCAACAAACGACGACGACCCGGCCGGTTTTCTTTCCGGTCGGGCCGTCGCTGGGTTCATGGGGGTTACCAATGGATGTTCTCGATGCCCGTGAAGGTGAGTTCGCTGCCGTCCTCAAGGATGATGGTGCCCGAGAAGTCGTCACCAAACTCGAGGATGCCCTCGTCCCCGATGGTGTAGTCGACAGGGTTGCCGTAGATATCCAGCAGCGTCCATCCGCCCGGCTGGTTGGGGGCGCCGCTGACGCCGTCCAGTTGAATGGTGTCGCTCCAACCATCGCCGCCGTCGAAGTAGTCGTTGCCGTCCCCGGCGCCGAAGACGAACAGGTCGTCGCCGTCCCCGCCGGAGGCCGTGTCGGACTCGCCATCCGCCGTCATCTGGAAGGTGTCGTTGCCGTCGCCGCCGATCAGGGTGTCGGAGCCTTCGCCGTCGGTAAGGGTATCATCATTCCAGCCGCCATTAATAATGTCGTTGCCGGCTCCGCCATAGAGGATGTCATCGTTGGCGCCGCCCCAGATCGTGTCATCGCCGTCGCCGCCCCAGATCGTGTCGTTGCCGTTGTCACCATGGATCTGGTCGTTGCCGACGTCGCCCTTGATCCTGTCGTTGTCGTCGCCGCCCCAGATCCTGTCGTTGCCCTCGCGACCCCAGATCTTGTCATCACCCTCGTGGCCTTTAATATCGTCGTCGCCGGTTCCACCATCGAGTTTGTCATTACCCATGCGGCCCCAGATCGTGTCGCTGCCGCCGTCGCCATAGATCTCGTCACCGCCGTCGTTGGCATCAATAAAGTCGTTGCCGGCCCCGCCATGAATGTCGTCCTTACCAGTACTCCCTATCAGGGTGTCGTCGCCATTGGTGCCGTACTCGACATTGGTCATATCGACGTTGATGGAGGACGATGTACTCGCGGTGGAGCCGTTGTAATACGTCACCTCGGCGGTGACGGTGAGCGTGAAGTCGCTACTCACCGTGTCGGTGTCGATGATCATGGTCAGACCCGGCAGGTCGGCGGCATTCAACGTCCACGACCCGTTCCCGTTGTCCGTGCCGGCGCTTAGGCTGGCGCCGTTGGGAACGCCGTAAATTATGACGCTGAGCGTGCCGGAGTCGATGCTCTCGACGTCGATATCCAACTCGTAGGTGACCTCATCCACCACCCCGCCCGCACCGCTGTTGCTCCCCGCCGGCTTGTAACTGACATCCGTCATGTCTCCGTGCGTAGCCGCGAGCGTCGGCGGACCGTCGCTGGTGCCGGTTACCGTGATGGTCATGTCCTGCGTGGAGCCGTCGGCCGAGATCACGGTGAAGGTCTCCGTCCGCGTCTCGCCCTCGGCCAGGGCCTGCACCTTGTCGTAATCGTTATTGAGCGTGTAGCTCCACTCCCCGTTGGCATCGATGGAGAACGTGCCGTACGTCCCGGTCGTACCGGTCTGCGCGGTGAAGCTCGTAGACTCACCGGCGTCCGGATCCGTGATGGTCAGCGTTCCGGACGCATTAAGGGTGACGTCCTCAGTGACGCCGCCCGACGTATCGCCGCTGATGACGGGTTCGTCGTTGGTGCCGGTGATGGTCACCGTCACGTCTTCGGTCACCGTGCCGTCGGCCGAGGTCACCGTAATGGTCTCGGTCATGGTATCGCCATCGCCCAGGGCCTGCACCGTA
>PIVK01000188.1 GCA_003354135.1 Rhodospirillales bacterium | reverse complement strand
AGGTTCAGACATTTGGTTTATGTGCTTGGCTGATAAGCCAATGGTGCGAGGCTACCATCTGAGGGATTATGACTGAACGCCTCTAAGTCAGAATCCCGCCCAAAAATGTAACGATACCGTTTGCGCCTCGACGTCGGGAGGCAACGATACGGGCCGGTCGAGCGCGTTCGCCACCGGCCGTGGTCAAGCCGCAGAGCAACGATCGTCGTCGGCGGGCCGATCCGATGTCCGTCGACTGATCGAAATCGCAACACACACCCCATCGAAGTAGAGGTGCCAAATCATTCGTAGACGACCTAGGTCTCGGTCGGGGTGTCGTACTTAGTAGAGCAGCTACCACACTGCGATCTATTGAGACTAAGCCTTTTGACTGGGAGATTTGTCCGCTCTAGACGGGCATTTCCCCAGTTCGCTTGGCTCGATGATCGCACGGCGGCGGTCGGTCGCGCTGGCCTGTCCGGCTGTCGTCGGTGCCACGGTAGGGACTCCGCGGGTCTCCACCAAGCATCGACGGCTCCGGCAGGCCTGTCGTCGGTGCACGGCAGGGACTCCGCGGGTCTCCACCAAGCATCGACGGCTCCGGCAGGCCTGTCGTCGGCGCACGGCAGGGACTCCGCGGGTCCCCACCAAGCATCGACGGCTCCGGCAGGTTGGAGCGCGGCCGGTCGTCACACCGTTTGGGAGGAAGGGTGTTGGCCCGTCACACAGTGCTGGTCGTAAATCGAGACCGGTGGCGTTTGAAAATTTTCAAAGTCTTTGGCGGCGGGCGGCCGCCCGAAGAAGAATAAAAGTGTGAGAGGGGGTGGAAAAATTTCAGAGTCCAAAGACGACTCGAAGTAACACTGCAAAAAATTTCAAAGTCCATAACGGTGACGGTGCGTAGAGCTCGACAGGTCGTCGCCTTGGCTGGGAAGGCCGAGCCACCCGACTCGATCACTGCCTGGAGATTTTCAGAGTCCGTGACGGTGACGGTCGACACCACGACCGAGATGTGTCGTCGCCTTGGCTGGGAAGGCGAACGGCCGACTCCGTGCATCTTGTCTGTCTGGCATCTGGGTTCAACTCCCAGCCGGGACCTTCAAATCGAATCGAACGGTGACGAAACAGGTAGGGGGCAAACCCGGTCCCGGGCCCCACTAGATATTGATATTGCCAGAGTCGGTCGCGGTAACCACCGGCGTCAGGTCGAAAAACGACAGAGTCCACACGATGCGTCCCCTCGATTAGGTGCAACCTACGGAACTCAGTTACGAGTTTGCACTATCTCTAAACGAACAAGTTCGAACGTCTTTCTCGGGGTCGGTCGAACACCCCGCAACGGTATCGGTGGACGACATGATTATGGGCGTGCTGCCGCCCATCACCTCCGACGGTGACGGTGGACTAGTCAGGCGGTCATGGCCTTGGCTGGGAAGGCGGAGCCGTCAGACCCGAGGAGGGGTCGTAAAACGACAGAGTCCACACGGCCACGGTAGAGGTGGACGACACGATGGTGGGCGTGCTGCCGCCCATCACCTCCGACGGTGACGGTGGACTGGTCAGGCGGTCTTGGCCTCGGCT
>PIVK01000187.1 GCA_003354135.1 Rhodospirillales bacterium | reverse complement strand
CCTTCGGAGCTGAGTTGGGGATACTATCACAATGTGCTTAACCATTCATGTGCAAACGTGAGCGCTGCGGTGAAAGCGGGTATCATAGTCGCGACGCGTCCCGTGGGTTTCGTATGCGATAGCTGTGCTCGGGCGAGGCTTCATCGGCATCCATTCCATTCTTCCCGCGGAGAGTCGACTCTACCTTTGGAGAGACCGTTTGAGGAAGTCGAGGCCGACGTATACGGCCCAGTCGACTGCGGTGATCCGTTCGGCAATCGGTATGTCGGGGCGTTTCTTGACCGACGGACAGGTCACGTGTTTGGACAACCTATGCCGGCGAAGTCAGAGTTCGTGAAGGTTCTTCAGGGATATGACAGATGGTTTCATAAAGTCGCGTCCGTGGTACGGAAAAAGTTCGGCGTGGATGTTCGTCTCGGAGAACTAATAACGGATAGAGGGGGCGAGATGACCACGACTTACGGCTCGGTGGAGTCACCGTTCGACACCGCGTGTGGTACAATTTTCAATACACGGAAGTTCGGTAGTGCTGGTGTGCCACAAACTGCGGCCGTTCGAATGGAGAGGTTCTGGATGACAATGAAAGAGGCCGCTGATGCTTCGATGCTGTCAGCTCCAGAGATACCGGAGGCGTTCAAGATGTACGCGTACATGTTCGCCATTGACCACTACAATCGTTCACAGACTACTGCTTGCAAAGGAGGGAAAGACGGTATTTCTGGTCAACCACCGCTGCGAGAGATGGGTATCGACTCGAGACTCGAAATCATGGTGCCGTTTGGAAATACGTGCACATACTTCGAAAAACCGAAGCGTAAAGGACAGGTGGTTCATCGTAGGGGGCGGATCATCGGGTACGGGGTTGATTCTACAGGCTATGTCGCTGTGCTGGAAGAATCGAACGGACAGATACGCGCGGATTCGGAGATTGTGTGCAGCATCAATATCACTCCAGATCGGGCCAACAAGGTATGGACGTCAGACGGAACAGGGGGTTCCATGCCATCGCCTCCTCCGGCACCACGAGAGTCGTACATACCATTTCCTACCATTGAGGAATGTCACGAGGCCGAGTCTCGGCCACCCCCGCCAGCACTGCCCCCGCGTCGCCACACGGTCGGGACTGCGCCGGGTGCGTGTGGTAGCAGGTTTACTCTACGCTCTCCAAAAGAGTCGTTTCAGAGGGTTCCGGCTCAGACCGTCGATGGCGGTCAAGAAACCATCCGGAAAGCACAAGCGGAAGGCAGTAGCTTCCATTTCCGCCAAGAAAATCCGAAGAAGGGGGCAAGCCGCGTTCGGTATGAGGCCTACAAACACCTGACGAATTTCGCGGAACTCCACGCTCTCCGGGGGCGGGTCCTTCCTGATGGATCAGCAGTGATGAAGATGGGTGAGCGAAGGGGTGATTTCATAAATGACGTCTGCCGGGGCTACGTGACATTTCGAAGCAATGTGAACCCACCATCGGTGGCCGCAGTGAGGTCACGGCCTAACGAGAGGTCTGCTGGTCAGGAATCTGCAGAGGTCCTTGAGGTTCCGCCGGAAGATCCACTTCCCGAATCAT
>PIVK01000186.1 GCA_003354135.1 Rhodospirillales bacterium | reverse complement strand
GCCAGATTCGGTAAAAAGGGGGGGGCGGAAGAAGCGAAAACCGGTGAAGGGGAGATACGAGCAGGTTTACCGGGTGGAAACGTCAAATCGTTTGCGGTGGACACCCTGGAAGGATGCCTACGAAACGCATGTGGGTCCGGTCCCTGATTTCTATCGCATCGATGTCATCAAGAAAACGAGTATTGGTTTCATCTAGCATCCACCGTCCGCGGAGGAGGACGATAAAGTGATCAAAGAGGTCACCGGGTCGTGGTGTTTTCGCGTAGGCGCCGCCCTCTTGCTCCTCGGTCCGGGGGGAGGCAGCGTCGAGCGCCGGCCATTCATCCCGTCGGTACTGCGGCAGCGCGGGGATGGGGTGAGTCATGGCCCGGATTCGCCTCTTTTCGGGTTGTTGGATCTGCCGGAGTGGTCAGGCGCTGCGATCTCGCGGGGCGCTCCGTCGTGGCGGGTGAGCCCTCCTCGGCCTCGGCGGCGGGCACCGGCGTTGGACCTTCAGGAGGTCGAAGCCCTCGGTTTCACGTCGGCCGACATGGACGGACTCGTCTCACAGGGCGAGGAGGACCCTGTGTTGGCGCGACTGGTGGAGCCTCCAGGCTTTGCTTCGGTTTCCTTGCCTACCTTCGCGGCGGCACCTGCTAGGGTCGTGTCACCTCTCATGGCATCGACAGCGGGAGTCTCGTCTGCACCGGCGTCTTCTCCTTCACCGAAACCCTTTGATTGTTCGTTGCTCGTGGATTCGGGAGCGGGGCGATTCTTCCTTTCCGCGGCAGCGTATGCGGCGTGGGGGGCTCCTTCAATCGCACCGATATTGGTCAAGGATATTAACGGCAGGATCGTTACAGCGGTGGGTGGTTGTCCGTTGTATGCATGGGTGTACCTTGAGGATACGTCGGCGGTACGCGTCAAACTCGCTGATGGTGCGTGGGGATCGGATTCCTTTGCAGATTGTCTTTTCAGTCCGGGTCAAGCCAAGACGACGAATCTATGGTCCACGGATCTCATGGAGTCGTGCCTGCGGGCTCGTGACGGGACTGGGATGACGGTTCCATTCGCGATGGACGCTGAGGCGGGTATATGGAACCTTCGTGTCGAGATCGAGCCATGGGCGGAGACGGCACGTCGAATGCCTCATGTGGCCGGTACCTCGACTGAGGGTCCGGAGGCTCCAGCGATGTTGGCACCAGTGCTCTACTCACGCACGAAGCCGATGAACCCTTTCGGTAAAGCCAGTCGACAGTCACTCACGACATGGCCGGAGACGGGTGTTGACACAAAACGCCCTTCATCAGTTTCGCCGACCGCTACCAGTCACGAGCCGTCAACGGGGGTCACTGCCGTCGACAAGCAGGCTCAGGTAGCGGCTAGGTCGCCAATGCTGGGGTCCGAGTTCGAGGCCGGGAGAACTACCGTGGGGGAGGCGACTGACTCTAAGCCAACGGGTGCGTCACCTTCGGAGCTGAGTTGGGGATACTATCACAATGTGCTTAACCATTCATGTGCAAACGTGAGCGCTGCGGTGAAAGCGGGTATCATAGTCGCGACGCGTCCCGTGGGTTTCGTATGCGA
>PIVK01000035.1 GCA_003354135.1 Rhodospirillales bacterium | reverse complement strand
CGAAGCGATGTGAGGCATCGGGAGATGCGTGCGACGCGGTCCAAAAGTCAGGGGAAGCCGCCGTTCCGGTCGCTTATACAGCCCGTCGGAGGGCGTCGGGAAGCCTTGACGATGCGCCGCATCGCCTACGTCTTTCCTCCTACCCGACGGGCTGTATAAGCGATCTCTATGGGTCATTATCACCGCACCTTGGTACCCGCCCGGGCGCCCCGGAGGGCGACGCGGATCCCCTTCGTTCAGGATCTTGGAGTGAAAATCGAAGCTCCCCGTCCCCTCGTTGCCGAGGAGGGGGCTCGTGCGCGTCGATGTGGCCAAAATAGCCATGGCCGGCCTCCATGGTAAGATTACAACACCCACGCCACGCACATTACCGATTTAAACGTTTGCGCCGCTGATGTTGTAATTATTCCACACTAATGCCACAGGCATAGCCTTCTATGCAACCCCGAAAAGACAGAACATCCAAAAAATACCCCGCGTCACGGAGTCCATGTTTATTTCGACAACGACTTCGCCCGCGCCGCGCCCTTCGATGCGCTTAAGCCGATGGAGGCCGCCCCGCCTCCTCCGCCACCCGTTTGATGCGCTGGATCACGGCCATGGACAGCACCACGGCGGCGAGGAAGCAGTAGAGGCCCGGGCGGGTCGTGGCGTCGGCCACCGCGCTCATCTTGACCGAGAAGATCACCAGTGCCGCCACGAAAACGTCGAGCATGGACCACTTGCCCAGCACCTCCAACCGGTGCAGGCGGACCCGGAACCCGGCGTCGCCCACCTCCGTCAGCCACCAGATCTGAACCGCGATCCCAAGTTTCAGCAGCGGAAAAAGCACCGAGAACAGGAGCACCACCCCGGCCAGCAGGACTTCCCCCTCCTCCACCAGGGTCCGCATGGCCTCCAGCAGCGAAAAGGCCTCGGTGAAGATGAAGAAGCGCTGCACCTCGACAAAGGGCAGCGTCAGCCCCCCAAACAGCAAGAGGAACCCGGCAACGATCGCCAGTTCGACCGCAGGCAACCCGGTGCGCCGCCCGGCCAGAGTCCGATTTTCGGTCACCGACCCCCGGCCTTCCTGGCCACGGCCAGGGTGTCCAGGGTCCGGGCGTACAATTGTCGGGTGTTTGCCGTCTCCATCTCCCCCACTCACCTATCCCCCACAGCTTTCCATTGCCAGCCCCCCCCCCCGGCAAGGCACTAAACAGGAGCCCGGTATCCACTTTCATGGATAGGTGTACCCCATGAAAGTGGGTCCTACTCCTACTGCGTCACGAAATTATATCACGTTGAAATACAATAAGAACTCACATATCGTCGTGCCCGGGCCTGACCCGGGCATCCACGGGTTCCGTGTCCTCGGCACAGGTGGTGCGTAGCGGAATTGTGGGTTTTCGTGGATGGCCGGATCAAGTCCGGCCATGACGGGTGTAGACTTGTGACGCAGTAGAACTACGATCATACCCCCAACCGGATGAGGAAATCGATGGTCAGCGAAACTCCCCCCCGAAGCCCCTTCGGCCGCCGGACGGCCCGCATCCTGCTGGACATCAAGGCGGTCAACTTCCGCCCAGAAGAGCCCTATATGCTCACCTCGGGCTGGGCGAGCCCGGTCTACATCGATTGCCGCAAACTGATTTCGTTCACCGAGGAACGGCGCAAGGTGATCGGCATGGCCGTCGCCGGCCTGGAGAAGGAAAAGGGCATCGGCGCCTTCGACATGGTGGCGGGCGGAGAGACCGCCGGCATCCCCTACGCCGCCTGGGTGTCCGACGCCATGTCGCTGCCCATGCTCTATGTGCGCAAGAAGCCGAAGGGGTTTGGGCGCAACGCCCAGATCGAGGGCGAGGTGCGTGATGGCGCCAACGTGCTGCTGGTCGAGGACCTGGCCACCGACGGCGCCAGCAAGATCAATTTCATCGACGCGCTCCGGGACGCCGGGGCCGAAGTGACCGACACCCTGGTGGTGTTCTTCTACGGCGTCTTCCCCGGGGCACTGAAGACCCTGGAGGACACGGGCGTGCGCCTGCACTACCTGGCGACCTGGCACGACGTACTGGAAGAGGCCGAAGCCGGACAGGACTTCCCGCCCGAAGCCATCGCGGGCGTGCGTCAATTCCTCGCCGACCCCATGGCCTGGTCCAAGACCCGCGGCGGGAAGTAGCCCCGCCCGCCCTCACCCGTAAAGCGGTTGGATTTGGGAGCGCCGAAACCGGCATCAAGGGAGGATGGGCAGGGTCACCGTCGCCCGGAGGCCGCCTTCGGCCCGGTTGACCAGCGTCACCTCCCCCCCGTGGGCCCGGATTACCGAACGCACCACGGAAAGTCCCAGGCCGACGCCTCCGGTTTCGCGCGAGCGCGAGCGCTCGACGCGGTAAAAGGGGGTGAAGACGCGCTCCAGCTCGCCCGCCGGCAGTCCCGGTCCGTCGTCGTCGACGCTCACGTGGACGCCCTCCTTTTCCGCTATAAGCCCGACCCGCGCGGTGTGCCCGTACTTCAGCGCATTGCCGATCAGGTTGTCGAAGGCGCGCTTGAGGGACAGCGGACGGCCCTGGAATTCGAGGTGGTCGGGACCGTCGAAATGCGCATCGGCCGCCGAGTCCGCCCGGTCGCTGACCAGGCTCTGCAGCAGGGCCGCCAAGTCGAGGGACGTTCGGGGCTCGCGGGCAGCATCGTCCCGGGCGAAGAACAGGGTCGCGGCGATCATGGTTTCCATTTCATCCAGATCGGCCAGCATCTTTTCCCTTTGCTCGCCGTCCTCCATAAATTCGGCCCTAAGCCTGAGACGGGTGATCGGCGTGCGCAGGTCGTGGGAAATGGCCGCCAGCATCTGCGTCCGGTCCTCGACGAATCCCCGGAGGCGGCGCTGCATCTCGTTGAAGGCCTTGGCGGCCCGTGCAACCTCGCGCGGCCCGCCCTCGGGAATCTCAGGCGCGTTGACGTCGGTGCCGAGCCGGGCGGCAGCGGCGGCCAACATGCCCAAGGGACGTGTGGCACGGCGCACCGCCCACACCGAAAGCCCCGCCACCACCAGGGTGGCCAGCAGGATCGGAGCGAAGAAACGCGACGCCCAGATGGGGGCGACGCCGGGCGCGGGAGCAACGAAGTTGAGCCAGTCCCCTTCCGCAAGACGCAAGGATGCCAGGAAGACGGGCACGCCGCTGAAGGCAGCCATCCCGTGGCGCCGGCCTCCCATCCGCATCCCCGCACGGGGCCCCGCCCTCCGCCGCGACGCCTGCCAAGCCTCGTGCCAGGCGGACGGTAAGGCTTCGGCATAGGTCACCCGGAGGCTGTCGTCGGAATAGCCGTCCATGTGGCGCAGCATCATGCGGCGGAAGAACAGGGTATCCCACGTGCCCCCAACGGCCTCCGGCACCAAGGACTCCCCGGACCAGAAGACGGTGACCCCCGCCCCCCCCAGCCTGACGGCGGCAGAGCCGCGTTCCGGGCGCGCCAGGCTTTCCACCTGGGCGGCGACGGCGGCCATGCGCTCGGCCACAAAATGGCCGCGGGCCCCCGACCACAGGCTGCGGCGCTCGCCCGCGAACAGCATCAGCGCCGCCAGTTGCGACACCAGAACACCGATCACCAGAACCAAGACGGCCCGTCCGGCCATGGTGCGGGGAAGGACGCGCATCATCCGTCCTCCTTCAGCTGGATCACTTCGGGCGTGAACATGTAACCGCCATTGCGCACCGTCTTGACCATTTGGGGCACCTTCGGGTCGTCCTCTATCTTACGGCGCAGGCGGCTCACCTGGACGTCGATGGCGCGGTCGAAGGGCTGGGCCTCCCGCCCCCGGGCGATGTCGAGGAGCTGGTCGCGGCTGAGAACCCGGTTCGGGTGTTCGACAAAGGCGGCCAGCAATTCGAACTCACCGCCGCTGAGTTCGACGCGCAGCCCATCCGGCGACAGGAACTCACGGGAGTCGAGATCCAGCAGCCACCCCGCGAAGGCCACGCGGCGGCGTCCTTTCTCCTGCTCGCCGGAAGACACGGAGGCCCCGGCGGGCCGCTCGCAGCCGCGCCTCATGACCGCCTTGATGCGGGCCAGAAGCTCCCGGGGATTAAACGGTTTCGCCAAGTAGTCGTCGGCCCCCATTTCGAGCCCGACGATGCGGTCCGTCTCTTCCCCCATGGCCGTCAGCATGACGATGGGGATGCCCGACTTGGCCCGGAGGTTGCGGCACAACGTCAGCCCGTCCTCGCCCGGCAACATCAGGTCTAAAACCACCAGGTCGATGGCCCAGTCGCCGAGGGCCTTTCGCATTTCCCGCCCGTCGGCCGCCGTGGTCACACGCAGCCCGTGCTGCCCGAGAAAACGCCCGACCAGGTCCCGGATCTCCCTGTCGTCGTCCACCACCAGAATGTGCGGCTTGGTCTCCATGTATCCACTATACCTCCATCGGCGCGGGGCCCGGACGGAATTCGGTTACGCCGCGTTACAGCCCGGCCCGCGGTTACATCCGGTTACAAATCGGCCGTTCCGAGACATCTCCGGGCAACGTAGCTGCTGTCCAATGGTTCTCATGAGACAACACGACACAAAGGAGATGAACCATGAAACGCAAGACTCTTATCGCATCGGCCCTGGTCGCGGCTCTCGGCATCGGTGCCGCCGCCGCGCTCCCGGCCATCGCACACGGTCCTGGTTGGGGTAAAGGGTCCGGGGGGTGCATGATGGGACAAGGTGCGGGATACGGCTGCATGAAGGGCCAGGGAATGGGCTCCGGAAATCAGGGCAACTGCGCCCGTTTCGGACCCCAGACCCAAGGCGAACCCCTGACCCTCGACGACGTCACGGCGCAGTTCGAGCAGCGCCTGGCCTGGCGGGGGAATCCCAACGTCAAGCTGGGCCCCGTGGTGCAAAAGGACGATAAGACCATCACGGTCGATATCGTGACCAAGGACGATTCCCTGGTGCGGCGTATCGAGGTCGACATGGCGACCGGCCGGCACTCTCCGGTCCGCTGACCCTCGCCTACGGTTTGTAGGGAAGCCGCCCCCGGTCGGGGGCGGTTTGCCCTCATCACCCGGACACCTCAACGGAGTGCCCGGCAACGGCCCGCCGACCCAGCGGGCCGGTCTCTTTTGTGTCTCACGCAGGTATGCTAGCATCCGTCATAACGGGCAAAGAAGGGGGCATCATGCTGAGACTGTGGACGGCGGCATCGATTCTGTTGCTCGGTCTTTGTGCAGCCGCCCCCCTCCAAGCCGCCGAGGACTCCAAGGACGAACTGGTCATCGGCATCGCCCAGTTCCCGTCCACCTTCCAACCCAATATCGACCCCTCGTTGGCCAAGACCTACGTGCTGGCCATGACCCGGCGCCCGTTCACCATCTACGACAAGAACTGGAAGCTGGTCTGCATGTTGTGCACCCAACTGCCGACCATCGAGAACGGCCTCGCCAAACCGGAGAAGACGCCGGAGGGCAAGCGGGGTATCGCCGTTACCTACACCATCCGTGGCGACGCCACATGGGGAGACACGGTTCCGGTGACCACCCGGGACGTGCTCTTCACCTGGAAGGTCGGCCGCCATCCCAAGTCCGGCGTCGGCAACATGGAATTCTACCGCAGCCTCTACAAGATCGACGTCCGTGACGAGCGGACCTTCACGCTGCACTTCGACAAACTGACCTTCGAATACAACGCCATCAACGACTTCAACCTGCTGCCGGCCCACCTGGAGGAAACCCCCTTCGAGTCCGGTCCCGCCGAATACAAGAACCGCACCACCTTCGACGGCGACACCACCAACGAAGGCCTCTACTTCGGCCCTTACCTGATCTCGGCCGTGGAGCCGGGAGCCCATATGGTTCTCGAACCCAATCCCACCTGGTGGGGGCCTAAACCCCATTTCCGGCGCATCGTGGTCCGGGTCATCGGCAACACCGCGGCTCTGGAAGCCAACCTGCTTTCGGGCAGCATCGACATGATCTCGGGAGAGCTGGGCCTCACGATGGACCAGGCGCTGACCTTCGAGAAGCGGCATGGACACAAGTTCCGGATTCTCTACAAGCCGGGGCTGGTCTACGAGCACGTCGATTTCAACCTGGACAACCCGCTGCTGAAGGACGTGCGGGTGCGCCGGGCCCTGATCCTCGGGCTCGACCGGGAGGCCATCGTCTCGCAGCTGTTTGCCAACCGCCAGCCGGTGGCGCATACCAGCGTCAACCCGCTGGACTGGGTTTATTCGGATGAGGTGCCCAAGTACCCCTTCGATCCCTGGGAAGCCAAGCGGCTGCTCGCCGAGGCCGGATGGACGGTCATGCGCCGCGGCATCCGCCACGACAAGGCGGGCCGGCCCCTGAAGATCGAGATCATGACCACCGCCGGCAACCGCGCGCGCGAGTTGGTGGAACAGGTCCTGCAGAGTTACTGGAAGAGGATCGGCGTCGACGTCCGCATCAAGAACCAGCCGGCACGGGTTTTTTTCGGCCAGACGGTGACCGAGCGCAAGTTCTGCTGCATGGCCATGTACGCTTGGGCCAGCACGCCCGAGAACGTGCCGCGCACGGTACTCCATTCCGCCCACATCCCCCACGAAGGCAACAACTTCGCGGGGCAGAACTACACCGGCTATAAAAACGCCGAGATGGACGATCTGATCGAAATGATCGAAGTCGAACTGGACAAGGAAACGCGGCTCGGGATGTGGCATCGCCTGCAGGAAATCTACGCCACGGACCTGCCGTCGATCCCCCTCTATTTCCGCGCCACCCCCTTCGTCCTGCCCAAATGGCTGGAGGGCGTGGAACCGACGGGGCACCAGTATCCGTCCACCTACTGGATCGAAAACTGGCGGCCCGGAAAGAGATGACCGCCGCCGCGCCCGCCCCGTCTCCCGATCCCGCCGAGCCGGTCCTGCGGGTGGCCGGTCTCGACGTCTCCTTCGCGATCGACGGCGGTTCCGCCAAGGCGGTGGACGGCGTCGGATTCCAACTGACGCGGGGACGCACTTTGGCGCTGGTGGGCGAGAGCGGCTGCGGCAAGTCGCTCACCGCCCTGGCCGTGCTGGGACTGGTTCCCCGACCCGGCCGGATTGGCGCCGGCAGCGTGCGCTACCACGGACGCGAACTGACTTCTCTCGACGACAGGGCACTTCGCGGCATTCGTGGCAACGCCATCGCCATGGTGTTCCAGGAACCCATGACGTCGCTCAACCCGGTCTATACGGTCGGCGACCAGATCGCCGAGGCCTACCGCCTCCATTTCAGCGCCTCGGCGCGCGAGGCCCGGGCCGAGGCCGTCTCCATGCTGGACCACGTCGGCATCGCCGATGCGCAGAACCGGGCGCGGGCCTATCCCCACCAGCTTTCCGGCGGCATGCGCCAACGGGCGATGATCGCCATGGCCCTGGTCTGCCGCCCCGACGTTCTGATCGCCGACGAGCCGACCACGGCCTTGGACGTGACCATTCAGGGCCAGATTCTCGACCTGATCCTCGCCATGCAGAAGGAAAACGGCATGGCCGTCCTGTTCATCTCCCACGACCTCGGCGTAGT
Source organism: Rhodospirillales bacterium (assembly GCA_003354135.1). Taxonomy (GTDB): domain Bacteria; phylum Pseudomonadota; class Alphaproteobacteria; order Rhodospirillales; family GLO-3; genus GLO-3. Next base: position 20,581 of record PIVK01000035.1, on the reverse strand, counting down.
CTCGGAAGTGGCTGACGACGTGGCGGTCATGTATGCGGGCACCATCGTCGAACAAACCCCCGCCGCGTCTCTATTCGCCGCCCCCCGCCATCCCTACACCCGAGGCCTGATCGAGACACTCCCCGGCACCACACCGCCCGGCGGGCGTTTGCCGGCAATTCCCGGCGTCGTTCCGGACTTCCGCCGCCGGCCCAAGGGATGCCGTTTCTCGGACCGCTGTTCCCTTGCCGACGGCCACTGCCGGGACGCCTCGCCTCCCCCGGCCGTCTCCGGCGGTGCCGTCTCCTGCTGGAAGGCGGACGCGCCATGATGTCCAGGCCGCTCATCGAGGCCCGGGACCTGCGCAAGTCTTTCCAGAGCCGCGACGGGACTCTCCGCGTGCTGAACGGCGTCGGCCTGAGCGTCGATAAGGGGGAGACCCTGGCGCTGGTCGGGGAGAGCGGCAGCGGCAAGACGACGCTGGCCAGGGCCATTACCATGCTGGTTCCGCCGGACGGTGGATCGGTGCGTTTCGACGGGATGGAGATCACCCGGCTCAAACGGAGAGAGCTCAAGCCCTTCCGGCGACGCGTGCAGATGGTCTTCCAGGACCCGTACGGTTCCCTCAACCCACGCCTGCCCGTAGGCCGGATCATTGCCGAACCGTTGGTCATCCACGGCCGGGGCACCCGGGACGAACGCCACAAATCCGTCGCCCGTTTGGTCGAAGCGGTGGGGCTTGGATCGGACGACCTGGCCCGCTACCCCCACGAGTTCAGCGGCGGTCAGCGCCAGCGCATCGCCATCGCCCGCGCCTTGGCCTTGGGCCCGGACCTCATCGTCGCCGACGAACCGGTTTCGGCACTGGATGTCTCCATCCAGAGCCAGATCCTCAACCTGATGGCGGACCTGCGGGAGACGCGGGGAATGGCCTATCTCTTCATCAGCCACGACTTGGGCGTGGTCCGCCACATCGCCGACCGGGTGGCGGTCATGTACCTGGGCACCATCGTCGAAGAGGCGCCGGCGGCCAACCTGTTCGCCGTGCCCCGCCACCCCTACACTCGGGCCCTGATCGCCGCGACCCCGGTCGTCGGGCGGGGCAAGCGCAAACCGGGACGGGCCATCATAGGGGAGCCGCCTAGCCCCCTTTCCCCGCCCAAAGGCTGCCCGTTCCACCCTCGCTGCCCTATGGCCGTAGCGATGTGCCGCGGGAAGGTCCCGGTTCTCGAACCCGTGCACGGACTCCCTTCGCAATCGGCCGCCTGCCATTTCAAGGACCAGCCTGCGCCGGCCGGTAACAACCCGTGGACGGACCTTGTGGCCGAGACCAAGAGGGGCGAACCATGATCCGTTTCCTCGCCGGGCGTACCGTTCAGGCGGCCTCGGTCCTGTTGCTCATGTCCTTCGTCATTTACGGACTGATGGGCCTTATGCCTGGCGACCCCATCGACCTCATGATCAGTGCCGATCCCAAGATGACCTCCGAGGATGCGGTACGTCTCCGGAAACTCTACGGTCTAGACCAACCGATCACCGAGCGTTACGCCAACTGGCTGGCGGCTGCGGTGGGCGGCGATCTTGGGTATTCGCGTCTCTATGCGAAACCGGTTCTTGACGTCCTGTTCCCGGCGCTCGGCAACACCGTCCGGCTGTTGGCGATCAGCTTCCTGCTCTCCCTCGCAATCGCCCTGCCGATGGGCATCCTGGCGGCGATGCGCCCCTATTCCCGGTTCGATTACTCGGTCAACCTCGCCGCCTTTGCCGGAATTTCGGTGCCGTCTTTTTGGTTGGCCCTGATTCTGATCATCGTATTTTCCGTCACCTTTAATCTTCTCCCTGCCGGCGGGACCGGGACTCTGAGTGAGGGCGGGATATGGGAAACGGCCCGCTATCTGGTCCTTCCGGTCGCCAACTTGGTCATTGTCAGCGTCGGGGGGCATACCCGCTATACCCGCGCCGCGATGATCGAGGCACTGCGCCAGGACTACATCCGCACAGCCCGGGCCAAGGGCGCCGGACCGGCCCGGGTCGTCCTCAAGCATGCCCTTCGCAACGCCATGATCCCCGTGGTCACCATCATCGCGCTGGATTTCGGCATGCTGTTTTCCGGCGCACTGATCACGGAAACCATCTTCGCCTCCCCCGGCATGGGAAAGCTGATTTTCGACGCCATCATGGGAAGCGACTTCAACCTCGCCCTGGTGGGACTTTTGTTCGCCACCACTCTGACCCTGGTCGGCAATCTTCTGGCCGACATCGCCTACGCCAGGCTCGACCCGAGGATCTCGTATCGATGACGGGAACACACGCAAATATGGGCCCGGCGGCCATCGCTTGGCGGCGTTTCCGGCGCCACCGTCTTGCACTGGCAAGCGGGTTGGTCCTGCTCGGATTGTCGGTCCTGGCGGCGGCGGCTCCGCTGGTTGGAATGCTGCTGGGGACCGCCCCCGACGCCGTCGACCTGTTCAGTCGGTTCGCGCCCCCGTCCGCCGCCCACCCGCTGGGAACCGACGAGCTGGGCCGGGACGTTCTGGTGCGCCTGCTTTACGGGGGGCGGGTGTCGCTTCTGGTCGGGATCACCGCCGCCCTGGCCGCCGCTGTCTTCGGGACCGCGGTGGGGCTGCTGGCCGGGTACCACGGGGGGCGCCTGGACGCACTGCTGATGCGCCTTACCGACAGTGTCATCTCTTTGCCCCTGCTACCCCTGCTGATTGTCCTGGCCGCCGTCGACCCCGGCAAGCTCGGCCTTCCGGAGGGCGTGGCCGAATCCGAAAGCCTGAGCCTGTATAGGATCGTCGTTATCGTCGCCCTCGTCGGATGGACCACCGTCGCCCGCCTGGTCCGCGCTACCGCTCTTAGCTTACGCGAACGGGACTTCGTTCTCGCCGCTATTGCCCAGGGGGCGGGAGCCGCCCGGGTCATGCTGGTCCACATCCTGCCCAACCTGGCCTCCCCCATCATCGTCGCGACAACCCTTTCGGTCGGAAACGTGATCCTTCTGGAGTCCGTTCTCAGCTTCTTGGGGCTGGGTATCCAGCCGCCCGTGCCGAGCTGGGGTAACCTGCTTACCAATGCTCAGGAACTTATCTGGACGGTCCCGGGCCTCGCCCTTTATCCCGGGGCCCTGATCTTCGTCACCGTGATCGCCTTCAATTTTCTCGGCGACGGTCTCCAGGATGCCATGGCCTCCCGCCCATCGGACGGTTGAGACCTTCACAGCGAATGCCGGCATATCCCCCGGCTCTCCGGGGACCCGAAAAGATATATCAGCCGCACGCAGCCGGTAAATCTCGTAACGCTCGTCCATGTCGAGCTGGTCATAGCTTTTTCCCATTGCAACTCCGAACCATACCGGTGTTGCACTTGGTTTATGAATCTAGGCAGAACTTCCTCAATGAAAAAAAACCTCCCGCGCGCGGGGTGGGCATGTGTGGATTATAGAAATCTTACGCCATCTTATGATGATTTATCTATAACCTTGATAGGCAGCCATAAATGCTATATTAGTTTATAAGATCATCATAAATGCAGTGAATGAGGTGCATGATGGACCCCGTTTTGAATCCATTTGTCCCTGGTGCGGGTACGCAACCGCCAAAGATGGCTGGGCGTGAAGACTTACTTGAGCGCACTCGGATTACCCTGGAGCGCATGAAGGCTGGGCGCGGATCAAAAAGTTTTATCGTGGTTGGATTGCGTGGTGTCGGCAAAACCGTCCTACTTAATCAGGTGTACACTAAAGCTACAGAGTTGGAGTTTTGTGCCGTGCAAATTGAAGCGCACGAGAACAAATCACTTTCGGCGTTATTGACACCGCAACTCCGCCAAATTCTATTCAGACTGGACAAATTGGCAAGGGCAAGTGAGAAGGCCAAGCAAGGCCTGCGGGTTTTGGCTGCATTCGCCAATTCTCTGAAGGCATCTGTGGGGGACATCGAGTTCGGTCTTTCTATTGATCCAGAGATAGGCATTGCTGACAGCGGTGATCTCGAGGCAGACCTTGCCGATTTGTTTGAGGTTGTTGCGGCAGCAGCAAAGGATGCCGGCACTGTTATTGTGCTTATCATTGATGAATTGCAGTATTTATCAGAAGCGGAAATGAGCGCCCTAATCATGGCGCTGCATCGAATAGCGCAGCGCAACCTCCCCCTCATGCTGGTCGGTGGTGGCCTGCCCCAGCTTGTGGGCCTTGCTGGAAATTCCAAGTCATATGCAGAGCGGCTTTTTGATTATCCAGAGATCGGCCCACTATTATACGCGGATACCGAGCTGGCTCTGGTGGATCCAATTGAGCATGAAGGTTCAACCATAACCGATCAAGCGGTCAGGGATATCTATATGGCCACGAAAGGATATCCGTACTTCCTTCAAACATGGGGTCATTTCGCATGGAACATATCCGAAGGGCCTGAAATCACATCAAATGATGTGCATTCGGCATCGGACAATGCCCTTAGCAACCTTGATGAAAGCTTCTTCCGTGTCAGGTTCGACCGATTGACGCCTACAGAGCGCGCTTACCTATTCGCGATGGCAGCGGTTGGGCCTGGGCCACATCGTTCCGGTGAAATAGCCACTGAACTTGAAAAAAAGGTGGAGAGTGTTTCTCCGACGCGGAGCTCACTCATTAAAAAGGGGATGGTCTATAGCCCATCACATGGAGATACGGCATTTACGGTTCCAATGTTCGATGAATACCTGAACAGAACCAAGAGGGATGACTGACGTCAGACCCTAATTCGGGGGACACCTTACGTAATCGACTCCGCCGCCGGCGGGAAATAGAGCGTGATCGGAATGATTTGAGTCGCTTCTTGACGCGGAGAACGGCAAGGGCTTGAATTCAAACACGGTCTTTCCAACCGGACTCCGAGGTGCGATGTTGGTGACGGGTTCAGAGGTTGGAGTACGAAACCCGTATCGTTCTTCCGCCGCGCGCGGGGGTCGCTTGTGCAACCTGATGTCCGAGTCACCTTGTAGTCATTGTGAGCTCGGCGATAAGCGCGCCGCGGCTCTGGTGCCGGGAAGCGGCCAGGTCGTCCAAGCGGCGCAGCACGCGCTTCGGCAAGGTGATGTTGACGCGCTCGATGGTGTCGTCGAACAGAGCCGGGGTCAGTTCCACGACTCCGATGGTCCAGTTCTTGTAGCCCGGGCGGTGCCGCACGTCGTCAAGACTTGACGGTTCCGGAACGGCTTGACCGGTGTCGAGCGCCGCATCGATCCAGGCCGCGGCGGCTTCCTTGGCGGCCTCCAACGCCTCGTCCAGCGTGTCGCCGGCGGAAAAACAGCCGGGAAGGTCGGGGAACACGACACCAAAGGCCGTTGCCTCGGTGCCTTCTTCGATCAGTACGGGATAGCGCATCACAAACCTGCCTGTTTCCTTATCGACGCCACGAGCCCCTTGCCGAGATCCTTCTTCGGATGGGGCACCACCACGATCCCCGCCTTATCCGGGTGCCGGAAGACGTGATGGGAGCCGCGAACACGATCAAGGACCCATCCGTCGGCCTCCAAGAGGCGTATCAAGGCGAAACTCCTCATAGGTGTGTACCGTACACACCTCTGCGGAGAGTGTCAACGTTACACACGGGGAGTCGCCTTGTGTCACATCGCGATTTTGGTACGGATCTCGTCATACTCGGCCGTGAGACCGCCCGCCTCGGGCCGTGTAATCAGCCCGGCCCTTTCCAGGTGCTCCACATCCTCATGGACGCGTTTGTAGTCGCGGTCGAGATCCCTAGCGAGCTGGGCAACGCTAGCCACCGGGTTACGGTGCAAGTGGCGCAGAAGTTCCAATCGCCGCCCGGTCAACACCTTGGACAGGCCTTCCCAGCTTTCGAAGGTGAGATGGCTTTCGCCGACTGTCTCGCCGCGTTTGGCCCTGGCCACGGCATCGAGGACGCGGCTTGCCGCTTCGTTAAAGCCGCCACCGACATGAATTTCGAGATCGCCGTTCATTTGCCTTCTCCTCTCAGCCGTTCCACGTCTGTCTGAAAATCCGCGAGCAATTGCAGGATGGTGGTGAAGGGGTACGGCTCTTCCGCCTCTTCCACATGCCGGTGGTCGCCCTTGCCGCGTTCGTTGTCGTATCCGACCAGGCGCTTTCCGGAGAACCCGTAGAAAAGGCGGGACTTAAAGTCGTGGTCCGAAGCGGGGACCTCGTCCGGAACCTGCCAGATCACCATTTCCATGATCGCGCCGTCGTCGAAAACGTAGCGGTCGCGAATAACCAATTCCGCCTTTCCCATATGGCGCACTGTGCCATAGATAATATATGGCGTCAAACGCCATATACCGTTATCTTTGGCTTTCAACGCGCGGAATTCCCAGGGGCTGGGTATCCAGCCGCCCGTGCCGAGTTGGGGCAACCTGCTTACCAATGCTCAGGAACTTATCTGGACGGTCCCGGGCCTCGCCCTTTATCCCGGGGCGCTGATCTTCGTCACCGTGATCGCCTTCAATTTTCTCGGCGACGGTCTCCAGGATGCCATGGCCTCCCGCCCGTCGGACGGTTGAGACCTTCACAGCGAATGCCGGCATATCCCCCGGCTCTCCGAGGACCCGAGAAGGTAAAGAGAGTGATCTTCCCCCGGGATTCCAGGGGAAAGTCAGTCAGTCTCTCTCTACACTTTTCTACAGATACTCTCGGTTACCCTCTTCGAGAAAATGCCCTTACATCAAACACTTGCCGGAGACAAAAACAGCCCCCCCTTCCCCGCAAACAACCAACTGAATTTATTCAATTTTTAACCGGACGCTAGTGATGGTATTTAGAAAAATCTCTAGTGTTCAAAATTAAATTCTCATAATTACTGATTATCCCCCAATTTCGAAATTATATCTTTTGAAATTCTATTGTTAAAGTCTGCGACAATAATCTGTGATCGGAATAATTCCCACTGTTCGGCTATCGAAAAGATGAGCAAGATACTGATGCCTAACGCAGTATAATTGCCTCCTCCAAACAGCAGAATAATTCCAATAAAAAATACGGATAAACTTATCGTTCCCCGAATCCATTTTCCTAAGTAAAAATGGTGAATACCTAAGACGAAAAACCAATTAAGAACTGCATATGTATCTGGGTCCTTAAAAGCTGTTTTTGTTTTTTTATAATAGAGGTTACGTTCTCTTTCATTTAGCAATAAAACATTGTTTCTGATGCTTTCTTCTTCTTGCTCAATGTGAATTCTGTTTTTGAACACACCCATTTTCGTTTCCTAATCCTTCGGTGCAGCATCCTCGATTTTACCAACCATATCTCTGTTATTGCAGAGTCTTAACCTCTTAATCCCCATCGATCCGCCTTTCCAAAAGCCATGAAGGGTAAGAGCTTCAATCATATAAGATGAGCATGACGGACTAAAGTTGCACTCTACGCCTAATCGATCTGACCCATTTCTACTTTGGTAGAAACGAATAATCTCAATTAGTTTCTTAGTCAGCTTATCACCTGCCGAGCGTAACAATCACAGCCTCACGCGTCCAAAACAGGAAGAAACGCTTCTGCTCTACAATCATAAACACGACTTGCCATCCATCTGCTGCTTCAGCATTTAACAAGGCTTCCATTTTTTTGACTGGTATACCTGACGCACCTAAAAGTATGGTCCCACACCCACCTTCTACAATGTGTGTGACTTTATACTGAGTATATGCCATTTGTTACTGCCTGTATTGTTGGTTAATACAAACTTCCGGCACTTTCATGCAATATACTTGCTGCGTTAAACTGGGGGAAAGCACTGGATTCAGCCAGAATTACTAAGATACAACTTTCACTCGGTTTGTCGAGAGCAAATTGAATTGACCGCTTTATGTAACACATCAATTGACCGCTTCTGTTGGGCCTGTGGGGAAGTGGGAAAGCCGCCTTGGCGGGTTGTCCACTTCCCCACAGGCTGGGGCTTCGCCTTGTCGATGATGGCTCCGTTAGCGGTGTAACGGGTCAAGCACAAGGGGCCGAGGAATGCGACCAACGTGCCATCGGGGTATTCGTGGACTTGACCATTGCTTTGACGAAGTGGCGCCGGTGGGCATGCTCAGGTCTGAGTTTGCGGCCTGTGGGCGACGGCTTGATATACGCCAATAAAAACAGCGCCCTACAGGCCGCGCGAAAAAGCGTGTGCCTACAGATTCTTGACGTTTTGACGGGCTTAGTCGATGACCAGGATCGGCTTCGGTGTTGATATTTCGAGCTTTTTCAGGATCTCGGCGGGATTTTGGCCGATTTTCTAGGTTTGAACAATTGTCTTTTCCTCGGCCCAGGTGTCGATTTCAAGGGCGCCCTGCTGTTTTTGTCGACTACGGCGGCGAGACCGCTGACGCGGAAGCCGGCAATAACGGGGTGGGGCCTCGTCGGCGAACTGGTGCCAACCGTTCCAGCCCATCCGCCTCGATTTCGCGATTGCCCATTTCGATCCGCTCTATCATATTGATGTAGAACACGATCATCTGACCAGGATGCGAACATCATGCCCTGCCCTCCCAACTCCACGGCGGCCCGGGACGCCGCCTTTCATGCCCACCCCTACACCAACCACGACAGCCATGGAAAAACGGGCCCCCTGGTTATCACCCGGGGCGAAGGAATCCGGGTGTTCGACGAGGACGGCAAGGACTACATCGAGGCCATGTCCGGTCTGTGGTGCACGGCCCTGGGCTGGAGCGAAGAGCGGCTGGTTAAGGCGGCCGCGACCGAGATGGCGCGCCTCCCCTTCTACCACAGCTTTTCGGGCCGGGTGCCGGACATCACGGTCGATCTGGCGGAGAAACTGATCTCCCTGGCCCCCGTCCCCATGTCCAAGGTCCTGTTCGCCAACTCGGGATCCGAGAGCAACGACACCGCAATCAAACTGATCTGGTATTTCAACAATGCCCTGGAGCGGCCCGAGAAGAAGAAGATCATCGCCCGCGAGCGCGCCTACCACGGCGTCACCCTGGGGGCCGGGAGCCTGACCCGAATTCCCATGGTGCAACAGGATTTCGATCTGCCCATCGATCGCATCCTGCATACCACCTGCCCTCATTATTACCGTTACGCCAAGGACGGTGAAACCGAAGAAGAGTTCGCGACACGGTGCGCCGAGGACCTTGAGCGGCTGATCCTGGACGAGGGCCCCGACACGGTCGCCGCCTTCTTCGCCGAACCGCTCATGGGTGCGGGCGGGGTGCTGGTCCCGCCGGCCACCTATTTCGAGAAGATCCAGGCGGTGCTCCGGAGATACGATGTCTTGATGGTGGTCGACGAAGTCATCTGCGGGTTCGGACGAACCGGCAACTGGTGGGGCAGCCAGACGTTCGGCATCGAACCCGACATGCTGGTTACCGCCAAGGCTCTGTCTTCCGGCTATCTCCCGGTCTCCGCCCTTATGGTTTCCGAGCCTATTTGGGAAGCGATGGTGGCGGAAAGCCGCAAGATCGGCATTTTCGGCCACGGCTTTACCTATTCCGGGCACCCCGTACCGGCTGCGGTTGCTCTGGAAACGTTGAAAATCTATGAGGAACGGAATATCCTCGACCACGTTCGCGCGATCTCCCCCGTTCTGCAGAGGGGGTTGCGCGAATTCGCCGGCCATCCGTTCGTCGGGGAGGTGCGTGGCGTCGGTTTCGTAGGGGCGGTTGAACTTGTCCGTGACAAGGCGACAAGGGAAGCATTTGACCCTTCCCTCGGGGTAGGAGCCTACCTCGTGAGCAGGGCTCAGGAGTACGGCCTCATCGTCCGCCCCCTGGGTGACATCATTGCTTTCTCACCCCCCCTCATAACCGAAGAGGACGAGATCGGCGAGATCATGGCGCGTTTCGGGCGCGCACTCGAGGAGACCGGAACCTGGGTTCAAGACCAGGGGCTCGGGTAAAACCGTTCCCCGCGGGACGGAAAAAGGGAAAGCTTGGGGGTTTGGGACCCGACGCCAAGCCTCCAGAGGAGTGTTGATGAATTACGAAGAGTTCTTCGCGAACGGAATTCAGGACCTCAAGACCGAAGGCCGCTATCGGGTATTCGCCGACCTGGAGCGCCAGGCAGGGCGTTTCCCCAAGGCCTTGAACTACCGTCAAGACGGGACTGTGCACGAGGTCACGATTTGGTGCTCCAACGACTACATGGGCATGGGCCAGCACCCGGATGTTCTGGCCGCCATGCACGAAGCCGTGGACAAGTGCGGTGCCGGCGCGGGTGGAACCCGCAATATTGCAGGCACCAACCACTATCACGTGCTCCTGGAAAGGGAGTTGGCGGACCTGCACCAAACCGAGTCGGCGCTGCTCCTGGGCTCAGGCTGGATGGCCAATATGACGGCGTTCTCAACGCTCGGCGCCATGCTGCCCGATTGTGTCATCTTCTCCGATGAGAAAAACCACAACTCCATGATCGAGGGCATCCGCCACTCGAAGGCCGAAAAGCGCCTGTTCCGGCACAGCGACGTCGAACACTTGGACCAGTTGCTGGCCGAGTATCCCCGCGAACGCGCCAAGATGGTGGCCTTTGAATCCGTTTATTCCATGGACGGGGATATCGCACCGATCAAGCAGATCTGCGACGTCGCGGAGAAGCACAACGCCATGACCTTCATTGACGAGGTTCACGCGGTCGGCATGTACGGCCCACGGGGTGCCGGCGTCGCGGAGCGAGATGGCCAGATGGGCCGGATCACGGTGATCCAGGCGACGCTCGCCAAAGCCTTCGGCGTGGTTGGCGGCTATATCGCCGGCACCAACGCCATGTGCGATTTCGTCCGTTCCTACGGTACCGGGTTTATCTTTTCGACCTCCCTGCCGCCGTCCGTCGCCGCTGCCGCCCGCGCCAGCATCAGCTACCTCAAGGAGCACAACGAACTCCGTGAACGCCACCAGGATCGCGCGGCAACGCTGCGCAAGCGTCTGAAGGCCGCCGGCATCCCCTACATGCCGGCCCCCAGCCATATCGTGCCGGTTCTGGTTGGCGACCCGGTACTGTGCAAGCAGGCCAGCGACGACCTCCTGACCAAGCACAACATGTACGTCCAACCAATCAACTACCCCACCGTGGCCAGGGGAACGGAGAGACTGCGTTTTACGCCGACGCCGCTGCACACTGACGAACAGATCGACGAACTGGTCGAGGCTTTGAAGGCCGTCTGGAACGGCCTGGAGCTCGGTCGTCCCGCGGCCGCAGCCGAGTAGGCGGATCTGCGGCCTCCGGAGAGCCACAAGATATAGACAGAAGGTCCAGCCGCACGTAACATATGTTGTGTCCGTGCCGGATGGGGGAACGAGATGTTTTCCGACAATACGCTGACGCCGAAAGAAGCCATCCGCCTCTGTGCCCTGGGAACCCTGGCACAGGCGGGATCGTTGCGCTACGGCGCTCTGGCCAACGCCATCCGCCACTTCGCCGACCGTGTCATGGGCCCCTCATTGGATGTGATGGGAACATCCATCGAGCTGCTGCGTTATGAAGGACTGGTCACGACCGTCGACGGTGGGAACGCGGAGGACGATGCGGATCTCGTCCTCACCGAAGAGGGCCTTCGGGAATTGCAGCCCCTCCTGACCGCCAATATCCGTGCCGCTGGAACCGAACTCAACAAACTGGTAATCGCGCTAAAATTCCGCTTTCTCCACTTGCTCCCCCCAGACGATCAGATAGCTCAGACGAACCTATTGGCCGAAGTCTGCGAGCAGGAACTGGCCCGTCTCGACGACTTGCGCCAGCATCACGCCGATGATCCCGGCCATCTGGTCGAATGGCTGGACCACGATATTTCGACATTGGAATCCCGACTGGTTTGGCTGAACGAATTCCGGGATCGCCTGCCCCTTGCGGGTTAAAGTGGATTGTTACAAACGCGCTATATTATCTTGAAACACATAACGATTCACGGACCGCACCGCATCACGAAACGACTCGGCTCATTCTGATCGTGCTCTAGGCCCCACAGCCGCTATTTCAGATGCTTCCCAACGACGGCTTCGAGCCCGTCAAGCAGTTTGCCGCCTACGGCTCCACCGTCTCCTTGGATATTCTGGGCGATGACCAGATTCATGGTATCGATATGGACCTTGATGACCTTGATGTGCGTGCCCGTGACTTCGTCTCCGATCATCTCGATGAAGCGACACAAGCTGTTGCCGACGATGGTCATTAGATCATAACCGAAGCTACCGCCCTGCCCTTTCACGTCGTGCGAGATTTGGAAGATGGATTCCGCGGCAGCCTTACGTTCCTTCGACGCGGCGGCAACCAGCGTGTCAAGAGCAACCTGAAACTTGGTCAAGTCATCTTTTACCCATTCCAGGTAATCGTCCGTGAGGTTGACAATGACCTGCTCGGCTCTTTCAAGAGCCTCCATGTCTACGGAACCGGGGCCACCTTCTCTGACCTTCGATTTCAGCGTATCGGGCGGTCGTATAATGCTGACTTCTTCGTCACCCATCGCAAGTATCCTTCTGATTGCCTCATTTCCTGAACCCTATATGTTCCACTGACTTCCGGTAAGGCGAAAGACTCCGCTCTCTATTCTCCGGGCATGATCGCCAAGTGGGCGGGAAAACGGCCCAGGGTATCGATCGCCGCCACGGGAAAGAGATTAGGAAGAATAGACCTCGCCGTCACTACAAAAGCCCCAATTCCTCAAGTTCGGCAGCCAACTCCAGCGGCATATCCTCGACCACACTGCCCTGCCCCAGGTCGGGAGGAGCATCCTTCGCATCGAGGTAACGCCATCCCTGAAAAGGCCGCATCGCCTTGGGTCTCGTCCGGACAAAATGGGTGTCCAGAACCAGCGCGCATGCGGGAGTCCCATCCCGGCGAATTCCACGTTCGATAGCGAGAATCCGTTGGCGAACCTGGACTAGGCCGCGGATCACCCGGAAGAGAGCCCCTCCGTCAAGGACTTCCGCAGCCCTGCGGGGAAAGTTCCGGGTGTAGTGAACAAGCTTCCCATCCCCGCCCCGGTCCAACGACTCCTTGACCAAACAGGATTGAATCTCGGCCAGATGGGCAGTATCGCGTACGCCGACCGCCAGTTTGATAAGATGCAGGGTCATGAACCGGAAATGGCGTCTTCCCCACGACGCTGCGCCCGGCGGACCGAACGCCGCAGGGCGGCCATATAAACGCAAGCCTTTTTTCGGCGTTCGGAGTCGCCGTGCGAAATCTCTCTGCGGCACCGAGCCTGCATGATCTGGCGCACATACCGGTTGGCATCCAGGATAAGAACTTTGGGGTTCAGGACGCTGCCTGTCTCGTTCATCGGGCAACCTTCTTTTCCCGCTAAACCACTCTCACGCCAACCGTCGGCACGTGGCGGCTACCAAGAAATCTCACGGTCATCGAAGCTCAGGAAGCGCCCCGACCGATCAGGGGTCAGTCGGTCGATAACCCGGCGCATCCCGGAGACGCTTTCCTCCACATCGATCAATGCGCTCGGCCCGCCCATGTCCGTACGGACCCAACCCGGATGGATGGCGACGACGGCAACCCCTCGGGGCAGAAGATCCACCGATAGGCTTTTCGTCACCGCATTCAAGGCCGCTTTGCTGGACCGGTAGATGTAGGAGCCGCCGGACAAATTGTCCTCCATGCTCCCCATCTTGCTGCTGACCGTCACGATGACTTTCCGGCGGCTCCGAGCGACATGATCGACAAAGCACTCCGCCATCTTGAGCGGCGCCATGGTGTTCACCCGGAAAACCTCGGACCATGCCGCATAGTCGACGCTGCTGAGCGTCGTCGGCCGGGGGCCGTAGATCCCGGCATTGCAGATAAGGACGTCGATGCTGTCGCGCTTTAGGGACGACGCTAGGTCCTGAACGGACGCGTGGTCGGTCACGTCGAGCGGGCGAACCTTGACGTCGCCTTCAATGGATTTCAGCGCCCGCGCCTCGCCCGGAACACGGCAGCCGGCGATCACCCGCCACCCCTCCGCCGCATACTGGCGAACGAACTCAAGGCCGATACCACGGTTGGCCCCGGCGATCAAAGCTGTATGCATGACTCCTCCGTGGGTATCCTATTGCTCTCCATTATAGCAAATTCTCAAAGGAGTCCCACAAGCCTGGAAAAGATTGTCGCCATGACCCAGAGAAGGCCGGCGCAGGCGAGAAAACCCCGGCTGGCTGTCCGACCTCACCAGTTTCCGCTCAACGACCCTGTCCAGGGCCGCACACACTTGAGCGGGTATCCGACGACAAGCCCGGCGGCCGCTAAGAACACGGCCACAGTCACAAGAACGTTCTCGACAAAAGACACCCACGGCCATGACCCTGCCCGATCCCCGAAGGGCGGCGATCAAACCGCAGTGCCATCCCCTGACTCGGCAGATTCCTCGCCAGCAAATTCCTGGCACTCCAGGTCCGCCTTCTGCCGACTGCGTATGGAGTCCCGGTAATGCCGTCCCCAGTAGACGACGACGATACCGAGGAGAATGAATGCGCCGGTAAATAGATAATCTGGGTCCATGGCCCACACCATACCCGACCGGGCCCGCAGATGGGTAGGGGTTTTTATTCCTAGATTGCCTCACGGGAAGATCGGCTCCGGGCATCTCTGCCGTAGCGGACGTCACAGCCCGAGTTCAAAGAAGGCCGAGTTCAAAGAAGAAAGGTGGCTGCCAGCCCCAGGAAGGCAAGGAAGCCCACGACATCGGTGATCGTGGTCAGGAAGACGCTCGAAGCGACGGCGGGATCGACCCCGACCCGCACCAGAATCAGGGGGATGGTGGTGCCCGCCAGTCCCGCAACCACCATGTTGACGATCATGGCCAACGCGATGACCCCGCCAATGGCCTGACTATCGAACCACAGCCAGGCGACGATCCCGGTCAATATGGCGAACAGGACCCCGTTCACCACTCCGACCAGGAGTTCCTTGCCGATGACACGGGCCGCATTCGTCGGTGTCAATTCTTTGGTCGCCAGGGCTCGGACGGCGACCGTCAGGGTCTGTGTTCCCGCATTGCCCCCCATGGAGGCAACGATGGGCATGAGGATGGCCAGGGCCACGATCTTCTCCAGGGTGGCCTCGAAGAGCCCGATGACGATGGACGCCAGAACCGCCGTGCCCAGGTTGACGAGAAGCCAGGAGAACCGCGAGCGGATGGTGTCCAGGATGGCGTGGTAGAGGTCGTCCTCGCGCACGCCGGCCAGGAGCATCATGTCCTCCTCGGCCTCCTCGTCGATGACGTCGACCACGTCGTCGACCGTGATTACGCCGACCAGGCGCCCCCCGTCGTCGACCACAGGGGCCGACACTAGGTCGCGCTGGCGGAACAGGAAGGCCACCTCCTCCTGATCGGTGGTGGCGGAAATGACCTTCATCTCCGTGTCAATGATCTCGGTCAGGGCCACTTCCCGGCGAGTCCTGAACAGGGCTGCCAACGGCAGCATGCCCTGCAGGCGGTAAGCGGGATCGACCACGAAGACGTTGTAGAAGACCTCGGGCAGCGGATCCCCGTCGTGATCGACGCCGCGGCGCAAAAAATCGATGATGTTGCCCACCGTCCAGAAGGCGGGCGCGGCTACGAACTGGCGCTGCATGAGGCGCCCGGCGCTGTCCTCGGGGAAGGATAGCGCCTCTTCGATGAGTGCACGGTCCTCCAACGGGATGGCGTCCAGGATCTCACGCTGTTCCTCGGCCTCCAGGTCCTCGATAACGTCGACGGCGTCGTCGATGTCCATCTCGGCCACTGCTTCGGCCAGGTCCTCAGGACGGATGTAGTCCGAGATCTCCTCGAAGACCGTGTCGTCCAGTTCGGCGAAGATGTCGGGATCCAGGTCGTCGCCGATCAAGCCGATCAGGGAGCGGCGCTCGTCGGGGCTCAGGCGTTCCAGAAGGTCGGCCAGATCTGCGTAATGCAGGGGGTGGACCAGATCGCGGGCGCGGTCGCAGTCGCCCTTGGCCAGGGACTCGACGACATTGGCCTCAAGATCGGCCCGGAGGCCGTAGACAAGCCGCTCGGGCGCCTTGGCCGGCGCTCGTTTCTCCGTTTCGCTGGCCGGGTCGGTCATGGTCACCCTCCCCGGGCCGGAAGAGGCCCAACGTCAACGGCTTAAACAACATGAGGCCCGTCCAATTGCGGCGAGCCTCGCGGGGAATGGTGCGGTCGGGGAGAGTCGAACTCCCATGAGCTAAGCTCACACGGCCCTCAACCGTGCGCGTCTACCAATTCCGCCACGACCGCGAAACTTCTTGCGACAACTCCAAAGAGTGTCGTTTCATGGGCGGGAATAGCAAATCCTCTGAGCGCGATCAAGCACGGCATGCCCCAATCGAACACAAGCCCCGCAAAAACCGTCGAATGGCTGAAGAGTCCCGGCCTCATCCCCTATCCGGAAGCCGTCCACTTCATGGAGCAAAGGGCAGCCGACATCCGTGCCCGCCATGCCCCGGAATGCGTCTGGCTGCTTGAGCACCCCCCGCTCTATACCGCAGGCATCAGCGCCGACCCAGCCGAGATCCTGGAGCCCGACCGCCACCCCGTCTATCCCACGGGTCGCGGCGGCCGCTACACCTACCACGGCCCCGGCCAGCGCGTGGCCTACGTCATGCTCGACCTGAAACGCCACGGGCGGGATCTGAAGCGTTTCGTCCACCGGCTTGAAGACTGGTTGATCGCCGCCATCGCGCGATTCGGTGTCACCGGGGAACGGCGCGCCGATCGAATCGGCATCTGGGTGGTGCGCGAAGACGGTCGCGAACAGAAGATCGCCGCCTTGGGAATCCGGGTTCGGCACTGGGTGTCCTTCCATGGGGTGGCGCTCAACGTGCGCCCGGACCTTGAACACTTTTCCGGCATCGTGCCCTGCGGGCTCCGGGGCCACGAGGTGACCTCCATGGCCGACCTCGGCGTCACGGCCGGTATGGACGAGGTCGATGACGCCCTGGCGGCATCGTTTGAGGACGTCTTCGGAGTGCCGATCGAACTTGTCATGGCAAAATAGGGATGCGACCGTAAACCGCGAGAGAAACAGCGCGTTGATCTGACTCCGAGACCTCCGCGGAGGAAGCGGAACGGCGGAATTTTTGGGAATGTCCCGGACGGAAACCTCTTGCTCTCTGGGGGTTAGTCCTCTTTACATAAGGCCTTGGAACATGAGGATTGCGGACATCATGTTGGATCGTCCACTCCGGCTGGCAGTTTTCGATTGTGACGGGACTCTGGTAGACAGCCAGAAGTCGATCATTGAGTCCATGCAGGTTGCATTCTCCGATTCTGGTTTTCCCGAACCCGGTGATGACGCTGTGCGCCGGGTGGTCGGCCTGCCTCTGGTCGAGTCGGTGGCGCGGCTTCTGCCTCAGGAGGACCACGGGACCCACGACCGGCTGAGCGAAGGATACAAGAAGGTCTTCCAGGGGTTGCGTCTGCGCGGCGCAGTCCACGAGCCGCTGTTCCCGGGCGTGTTCGAAACCCTTGGGGTTCTGGAGGACGAAGGATGGCTGCTCGGGGTCGCGACCGGCAAGGCCCACAAGGGATTGGTCTCGACCTTGAAGACCCATGGCCTTGAGAGCCGGTTCGTCACCATGCAGACTGCGGATCGGGCGCGGGGCAAACCGCATCCGGAAATGATGCTGCGGGCCATGGAGGAGACCGGGGCCGAGCCGCTGGAAACGGTGATGATCGGCGACACGACCTACGACATAGAGATGGCACGCAACGCCGGTGTCCATGCCGTCGGGGTGGCCTGGGGATACCATGACAGTGAGGACCTGGATAGGGCCGGCGCCCATTTGGTGGTGGATGCCTTCGCGGATCTGTCCGGGGCCGTTCGAAGTCTTGTGGAGGCGTGAGAGATGAAGAAAATCGGAACGATTGTCGGTGGTTTGGTCGTGGTGCTCGTGGCCTTGGTGGTGGCCGGGGTGGCGGTCCTGAAGTCCATGGACTTCAACGCGTACAAGGGGCTGATCGCCGAGGAGGCGGAGAAGGCCACCGGGCGCAAGCTGGTGATTGCGGGAGATCTCAATTTGGAGATCTCGCTCAATCCGGCCCTCGCGGTGGAAGGGGTGACCTTCGCCAACGCCTCCTGGGGCTCTCGTCCCGAGATGGCGAAGCTGAAGCGGCTGGAGGCTCAGGTGGCGCTGCTGCCGCTCATCGGCGGTCAGGTGCGGGTGGAACGCCTGGTCCTGGAAGGACTCGACCTCCTGGCCGAGACCGACACGGCGGGACGCGGCAACTGGGAGTTCGGCGAGCCGCCCCCTAAGGCCGAGGCAAAATCAAAATCGACGGCCGGTGGCGGACCCTTGCCGGTGGTCAACCTTGTCGAACTCAAGGACATCAAGGTGATCTACAAGGACGGAAAGACCGGCGAAACCATAACCGCCGCTCTCGATTACCTTGAGATGGTCGCCAAGAACGCCACCACCCCGCTCCACTTCAAGGTCGCGGGGGCCTACAACGGGGCTCCCTACAAGGCCTCGGGCAAACTGGGGTCCATCGACGCCCTGATAGGCGGCAAGGCCCTGCCGGTGAAGGCCGCCGTAGAGGCCCTGGGGGCCATGCTGGCCGTGGAGGGGCGGATCGCCGATCCCATGGCTGCCAAGGGCCTGGACCTGAGCATCAAGCTCGATGTTCCCTCGCCTCCGGACACGGTGAAGGCGGCGGCGGCGATCGTGCCTGGGCTGGAAGGGGTAGGGCCGGTTCCGGCGCTGCCGATCGCCTTCGACGGCAAGGTGCAGGACGTTCCCGGCGGCTACGCGGTCCAGGACATGAAACTGACCGTCGGCGGCAACGACCTCGCGGGCAGGCTGGCGGTCTATATCGGAGGCGCGCGCCCAAGGATCGATGCGGACCTCGTCTCTAGCCGGTTCAATGTGGACGAACTCCTGCCCAAACAGGAAAAAGCCGCCGAGGTCCCGGCGAGGGCCGAACCGGCCGTAGGCTCCGGCAAGACGCGGGTCTTCTCGGCCGATCCCCTGCCGCTCGACGGACTGAAGGCGGCGGACGTCAACATCAAGTTCCAGGGCAAGGCCCTCATCGCCCAGGGCATGCCGATAGAGAACGTCAACCTCGCGCTGTCCCTCGCGGAGGGACGGCTGGTCCTCAAGCCTTTCGGCTTCGGCATTTTCGGGGGCACCGTCGGCGGCAACCTGGCGCTCGACGGCAGCCGCAAGACGCCGACCCTTGGCCTCGACCTCGACATCAAGCAAGTGGACTACGGCAAGGTTCTGGAAGCCCAGGGCCTGAAGGACATTGCCAAGGGTAAGGTTGATGCCCGGATCGACGTTAAAGGGACGGGAGCGTCCGTGCGGGCTTTGATGGCGGGCTTAAGCGGCAAGGCCCGCGTCGTAACCCAAGGGGGGCGCATCGAAAGCAACGCACTCAACATCCTGTCGGCCGACGTAGCGTCCGCCCTGCCCATGGTCAAGAGCGAGGGTGACAAGGACATTCGCTGCGGCGTGATCCATTTCAACGTGACTAAGGGGCAAGCCAAGGCACGGGCCATCGTCTTCGAGACGGGCGGCATCTCGGTCGTCGGCACGGGTCGCGTCAATCTGGCGACGGAAGGGCTGGATCTCAGGATCGACCCCAAAGCCAGGAAGAGCAGTCTCATTAAACTCGCCATGATGCCCATCATGGTGGGCGGCGTCATGGCCGACCCCTCCGTGACACCAGACACCGTCGAGACGGTAAAGGCCGTGGCGACGGTCGTCGGGGCGGTGGCGACGGGTGGACTTTCGGTGCTCGGTCAGGCCGTGATGGGCGAGACGTCGGGCAATGTGGACGACACCGATTACTGCAAACTGGCCTTGGCCGGGAAGACGGTCGTGCGTCGGACGCCCGAGGCCTCGAAGAAGACGGCGGCGCCGGATTCCAAACTCCCGTCCCAACAGCCCAGGAGCGTGGAGGACGCGGTCAAGGGCGTGGGTGAAAGCTTAGGCAAGAGTCTCAAGGGACTGTTCAGGAATTGACCGTGGACCGGAAGCGCACAACCCGGCGGCGTTTTTACAAGGACGCCCGGACCGCCTCTTCCGAGGGCGGGTACGGCGTGGCGCTGGATGGGCGCTTGGTGCGCACGCCCATGGGGGCGCCGCTTTCGGTCGCCAACCTGAGGCTTGCCGAGGCGGTGGCCGGCGAGTGGGAAGCCCAGGGCGAGGAGATCCTCCCCCACACCATGCCCATCACCCAGTTAGTGACCACTGCCATCGACCGGGTGGGGGGAGAGCGGGACAACGTGGTGTCCGAGCTGGCCGGCTATGCCGAGACGGATC
Source organism: Rhodospirillales bacterium (assembly GCA_003354135.1). Lineage (GTDB taxonomy): Bacteria > Pseudomonadota > Alphaproteobacteria > Rhodospirillales > GLO-3 > GLO-3. The sequence continues at coordinate 414 of PIVK01000035.1, read as the reverse complement.
TCTTGTGTTACCGGGCGGGGGGGCCGCAGGAACTGGTGGACCGCGAGTCGGTTAACTGGGATCCGTTGCTAACCTGGCTCGCCAATACCCACGGAGCGAAGCTCACCGTCACCTCGGGTGTCGTTCCGGTTCCGCAGCCCAAGGCGGCCGTCGCCGCACTGCGCCGAGCGGTGGAGGCGAAGTCCGACCTGGAACTGGCAGCGCTGTCCAGTGCCGCCTCCGCCTGCAGCTCCCTGGTCCTGGCCATGGCGCTGGCCGACGGCTGCATCAACGCCGAATTGGCGTATGAACTCTCCCAACTTGAGGAATCCTGGCAGACGGAACAGTGGGGCGATGACGAGGGCGCAGCCGAGCAGCGTGTCCTCATCAAGGCCGACATTGTAGCGGCGGGCGTCCTCCTGGCACTGGTTTAGA
>PIVK01000185.1 GCA_003354135.1 Rhodospirillales bacterium | reverse complement strand
GCCGCCGGGCAGGAGCCCCTGATGAGACGTAGAGGACATCAGGACCGGCCTAGTCTCCGCGATGAGGCTTTTGACCAGGCTCGACTTGACCTGATGTCCCAGTTTCAGAGTGAATGGGCACAGAAACACGACAAGCAAAATAAAAGGTTGAAGAAAGTAGAAAAAGAAAACGCACGCCTAAAGAGGGAGTTAGAGGCGGGACAGCATCGTGAAGCGGACCCCGTCTCATCGGTGGAGAGTTTCTTCGACAGATATGGAGGAGGGCAGGACTCGGGAAGGGGTGATCGATCCGAGCCCATGCCCCGCCATTCTCCGCCCAAGTTTAACCTGACAAGGGATTACCGCGAGCGATGGAGAGGACCGGAACTTAATTCCGATGACCGGAGGAGGAACTACGATGTGTCCCCTCCGAGGGAGGAAGAGGATTTTCCATATGATGACGAGCCCGACTATCACCCCTCCGGGACTCACCACCCCGGACCTAACAGAGGCCGCCGTACAACCACAGGCGGTGCAGAGGCGCGGCGAGAAGGGTTCTATAGGAACACTCGCCCGTCGCCCCCTGGAAACCGGGAAAACCAGTATGCCCCGACTGACAGGGGATACTATCCCACGGAAGGAGACCAGGAGGGTGACAGAGAGAGACCGACGCCCCGGTCGGAGCGAGAGCGGAGGGATAGCCCCCCATCGCGACAGGGGAATGACCCGCCAAGGGAGGGTGAAACGAGCCAACCCAATCAGGGTGAGGGCCAACCCCCAGAGGACAGGAATCAGGACCGACGTTCATCAACCCACTCGTATTACGGTTGGGATTACGACCACCGATTCCCCCTGGATAGGGATCGCCCGCACGATGATCGGGATAGAGGACCCGGATCACCGACCCCCGCAGCGAGAGACGTCTACCCCCCTGACCCTAGGATGCAAGAGGGAATAAACCAACTGCGCAATGACATGACCGCGCAGATGGAGGATCTGATGCAGACGGTCGCAGGGAGGCTGCCACCCCCAGGCGCCCCTACGGCAACCGCAGCCCCCAAAGAGCGCAAACATCCGATGAAAGTCGCTAAGTATAGCGGAGAGGACGACTGGGACGATTATATCAACACGTTCCGAGTCGCCGCACGTTATAATGGTTGGAATGATGAAGATAACTTATTCCACCTCATCAACGCCCTGGAGAAGGACGCCAGGTCAGTATTCACTGAACACCCTGAAGCCTCCTTCCCGGAATTGGTGACAGCGCTGCAGACCAGATTCCAGCCACCGGACCAGACGGGTGCTTATCAGAATAAGCTGAACACTCGTTCTTTCATCCCCGGTGAGGACGCCACCCAATACTCTGCCGATCTACGAAGGATGGCACGAAAGGCGTTCCCCCGTGTGACCGGTGAGGCTCTCGAACAACTCGTGTTGAGCTACTTTGTGAATGGAATCCGTTTTGACGCGGATGTACGCGAATTCGTGCATCACATGGGAATAGGTTCATTGCGGTCCGCAGAGGCCAAGTTGAACTCGAAGATGACCTTCCGACAGATGGAGGAACTGAGGAAACCAAAGGATAGGAG
>PIVK01000184.1 GCA_003354135.1 Rhodospirillales bacterium | reverse complement strand
GTTACGCAAAATATAAAAAAAAGAAATACATTTTTTGGCTATAAAATGAAATAAATTGGTTTTGTTTTCGTCTTGAAAATTTAGATCTGTCAGATTCGAAACGGAACACCAGCTCTTTTTATTGACTTCCGGTCCAGCTTGCGTGAATTTTTTTTTAAATGTGTTGTTACGCAAACATTCTTCGATAAATATGGAATTTAACAGGTATTCTGACAGTATTTTTTATGGACCTTTCAGCCCTGGTGATATCTGATCGAATGATGCCCACCCCCTCTGATATTTTGTCAGAATTCGCCCTCACAACACACTTTTCGAAAATGTCACGGCTATTTTTGCGTTACAGGAATCATTGGAGTAGTTTCCTTGCCCCAAGGTATCATCTACAAGAACTCTAATTTTCATTTCCTGTTACATATATCCAGAATTTTTGACAGATCCCCACCCACTTCCCACCCAATTCCATGGTAAACATAATTTTAATCTTCTATATTGGAAAACTAAAGAATAATATCCATTGCTTTCATCAATAAACCATGGTAATTGGTCCATGAAATTTTGGAGTAACCTGAATCCATTTGTTGGTTTCCTGTTTCAATTTGTCATGGTATAATATTTTGACAGATTCCCACTCACTTCCCACCCCCTTCCATGATAAACGTAATTTTCATCTTCTATATTGGAAGAGTAAAGAAAAATGTTCATTGTTTTCATGCAAACAACCATGGTAATTGGTCTATGAAATTTTGGAGTAACATGAATCCATTTGTTGGTTTCCTGTTTCAATTTGTCCTGATATTATGATTTTTTGACAGATTCCCCACCCACTTCCATGATAAACATAATTTTCACCTTGTGTGTTGAAACACTAAAGAACAATATCCATTGCTTTCATGCAATGAACCACGGTAATTGGACTGACATATTGGAGTAACATGGATACAATATTTTCATTTCCCGTTACACTTCGCATAAAATTTTCAAAAAAATGAAAAAATATCTGCTTACCATCACTGACAAGCTTGTTTTTCAACATATCTATGTTTAAATCAGCAACAAGATGTTTTTATTTTTTTTATTTTTTCGCTTCCTGTGGTTTCCCGTTACTCTGTTTTTGAGCCCTTGCAGAAGTCATTGAGAAGTAGAAATGCCGGAGGACCTACATGCATAATTTTGTATAGGCGGGTCGGAAGATCGCATTCATTTTATGCTGCAATGTGAATGTGTTCAAGTTATGTAATTATATTACCAGATTTCTCAATTCTATGTTTTTTGTGTTACAGGAACCAATTTAGTGGGTTCTTGTTTGCAAAAAAAAATTGTTGCTGACAATTTTTTTCTGTCAAAGTGTATATCTATCGGAAAACTGTATAATAATGTGTATCTATTTTTTTAATGTACCCTGAAAAAAAACCCCGCGAACGAGAACCCATTGGGAAACCACAGCCCGAATAGCGAATTCCTGACCATATACAAAATGTACTTATAAGTCTTATAATGAGACCTGTTATGTCATAATGACCCTAACACCAGTGTGACCTTATCTTCGACAATTTTCACCCATGTTAATTGCAAAAATACTG
>PIVK01000182.1 GCA_003354135.1 Rhodospirillales bacterium | reverse complement strand
CTCATTGACTGTTGAACTGGCTTGAGGGCCCTCTCCTCAGCAGTTCCAATGAGTTTAAATTCTCTGGTTTAGACATCCAGTTCCAACCTTTCAAGGTACCACATCTAAAGTCTCTAGTAGGCTGCCTAGCAAGGATGGGCCTGGGGCTAGGTGGTCTCATATCAAGTGGGTCATCTGGTGTATAATGACCTCCAGCAGATGGTCCCCACCAGCCTGAGTACATGTTGGGGGCTTCAGGCTGGGCATGGTTGAAATCATAAACAGTTTGTTGGGCAGTGTTCAACATGGGACTAATAAAGTCAGGTTCTACCAAGTATGGTCCATCATCTTCCATGGATGTGAAATCTCTAGGCACTGAAGCACTAAAAGTTTCTGCAGTCTGTGCTGCTCTGGCAAATCCAGGGGGTGGTGGAAGTGGACCTTGCTGCGTAGATGGGTTGCCAACACCCATTGATCTCATGTCTTGTCTGGGTCCAGGTGGTGGCCCTTGTGGTCTCTGGGGAGGGACATTAGGGGCTGTGGCCTGAGGGTAAGGGGCAGCAGCAGGAACTGGGCCGGCAGCCGGGTACGGCCGCCGACTACTATCCTGCTGCGGAGGTGGGTAACCTCCACCCCTATCACCTCCTCTATTACCACCAGGGGGCCTTCCATCTCTCCTAGGGTGAGGGCAGGAGGATTGGAAATGGTCTGTGCCCCCACAGTTGTGGCAGGGGTTATCTGGACCTGGTGGACCTCTCCTTCTTCCTCTAGCTGGAGCTGCACCATAATCTGACGAAGTCCCACCACTATAACTCTGCTGGTTGTAATTCCTGTTGGTTTGGGGAGGCCTGTCGTAGCCTCTATCCTCATACTGGTGTGAGCCAGGAGGATCATTTCTTTGTTCATAAGGGGGAGGCTCACCTCTGCCTCCGCCACCTTGGTTGGGTTGAGGTTGGGTACCATACTCATCATTTCTTTGGTTCCTTCTACGACCACCTCTTTGGTTTCTGGAACCACCACGACCTCTTCCTCCACCTTGGTTCTGTTGCTGAGGTGGACGACCACTGGGCTGTGGGGCTTGGTACTGCTGTGTATCAGCAGCTGCTGCTGCCTCCATACAGGGGGTCATGGTTGGTTGGTTCCCACCATAGTTCATAGAAGGCATTATGCCTGCTCCAGAGTCACCTCCAAGAGGGTTGGCAGCCTGAGTGGCTCTAGCTGGGTCAGAGGGTTTTCTGGTACCAATCAAAGACCTGTAAGTCACCTTAGACTGAAGAGCAGCTTCAGCTTCCCTTAGGGACTTTTTCCCTTGGTGATGAACATGTTCTTGAACAGCATCATCATGCCTGATGCCTCTAATAAAGTAATTCACAACTACCGAATCCAGTTGTTCAGCATGCAAACCAGGGTATGCTTTTCTGGCCAGTCTTCTTAGATCAGCTGAGTATGTTGAAGCTTCCTCACCTGGTCTATAATGCCTGGATTCTAACCTGTTTTGGTAGGATGTTATCTGGTCTGGGGGCTGAAACCTGTCTTCTAGGGCCTTGACCAACTCATCAAAGTCTGCTCTTGGGTTCTCAGTAAAGACAGACCTAGCATCCTTATCTA
>PIVK01000181.1 GCA_003354135.1 Rhodospirillales bacterium | reverse complement strand
TCCATCTCAGCCAGCACATTGGCAAATGGATAGTTGATGGTCTGGTTCCAGTCAGCCACCGACAGGTAGGCACACACTCCATCCCGCGAGTTAATCGTAGGGGCACTTGTGTTGTTGTCATATGGTTCTCTAGCTATGACATCTAATCCTGTGGGCGGTCCGTAGGACTGGAGCACCTGGCCTTTTGCGGACTTCCTGACATTCTTGGCGACCACACACGGCCAGAGTAGGATGCCTCTCCACTCCGTACTCCCTATTTTCTTCAGTCGCTCTTTCTGGGCGGCGATCACCTCCGGGGTCAGTTTCTTGTGCCTTCGGTTCACATGCTCGGTCTGCACGTACTCCGCAGCCCGGCCGTCCAGCTTGGTGTTGAAGCGACACTGCGCTTGCAGCGTGTTCAGTGGACACAAGGCGATACGGGCGTAATCGTTGTGCGAAGCACTCCAGTGCCGTCCCAGGCCAAACCAGAAGCAGCCGAACAGTTTCCACCTTGAAGCACACTGTTCCTGTGCGCAGTACATCCGGTGGTCCGGGGGCGCGAACTGCGTTAGGTCGTACCCTTCACCCTCTTCTGTGCGGTACTTGGGCAGAGTCACACGTCCGACTAACAGAGCATCTGGTACCAGCACTCCGGCTGGCAAGTGGAAGAAGCTCGGCACACAGCCGACCAAGTGACTAGCCGGCATTACATACGTCGGTTGTTTGACTAGATTGCTTATAAGTTCGCCCAGCCCTTCTGCTCGGGGCAGAGTTCCTAGTTTGACTCCTAGAATAGTGGGGACGTGGCAAGTGGTGTTACCTTCTTCCTCCTCCTCGAGGTCCAGCTCCCCTACGGGGATTTCTGTCTTCCCCACAATCACTTCAGTGACGATTCCAGTGGCTAGGTAAAACTTACCAGGCGCGACCTTGCTCCGCCGCAAGTCGTGCCACAGTGATGCTATAAATAGCAGCCACTCTGTCTCCTGCAATTCATCCCTCAGCTCACCCCTCGACCACCTGTCGTACAGAAGTCGTCCCTCTACGAAGAACGCTCGTAGTTTCCTGTCAATTGCACACTCCGGGAAATTCCTTAAGAAGTCCAGGGGGAACACAAGGTCTCCTGTGGTGTTGACTTCGTCGTCATACACCTCCTGGCTCCGGTAGGCTTGACTCAGGCCAACGTAGGCCAAGGGGCTTCTGTACCGATGCACCTCCTGTTGTAGCGGCACTATGCAGGGGTCCACGCAGAACACATCCGACCCCCAGAACCTCTCGAGGGGTGGCCGGTCCTGGACGGAGAAGAGCCGTTTGGCTCCACCTCCCCAGGCCAGCGCATCCTCCTCGGTCTGGTTCCGGAGGGGGTGTCCGTAAGAAGTGCCTGTCGCATCTCCGAAGTAGTACGGGGAGCGTCCGGTTGCAGCTGACTGAGCCATGTTATACAATGCTATACATTAAAAATACAATAAAATACATAAAATCAGCTATTTCACTCTTCCTGAGTCCTAAGTGTCAGCACTTCAATCCTGAGTGTCAGCACTTCAAATTCACTTCAGCACCTCTAAATCAGCAGTTGCTTCCAAATTAATACATATCACACATATGATAACAATGCATATACTATCAGTGATCAGCAGTACACAATTTC
>PIVK01000180.1 GCA_003354135.1 Rhodospirillales bacterium | reverse complement strand
AAATAAGGGGGATTCATAAGAGATCGTACTTCTTAAATCCGGTTTCCTGTTGTTATTTTGGTGTTTATATGGCTTCTATGTCGATAGGAAAGATGGAATTGAGCCAAAACAGGACCTCAAATGGCCCATATGGTCACTTTTTATGGATTTTTAATCTTCATTTTTTTCGTTTTTACGTGTAAATTGAGCTAGCGGGCCATAACTTCATCAAAATTACTCAAATCAAAATTCTGAAGCCACATTCAGTCAGCAGTTTTTAAAGTTACAGACTTAAAGTGGTCTTCGTTTTTCGATTTGAGGTTGGGAAGGCAACTTTTCAGGCAAAAACCGCGTTTTTATGTCGGTATGTCGCATTTTCGCTCTTGCTTTTGTGTGGAGATGTGGCCATGCCCCCTGGCGAGCCCGCTTGTGCCCATTTGAGTTCGAAGAAGCTAATTGTGGAATATATGGCGACCTCCGTTTGTAAATTTATATCGTTAAAGGCCCCTGGGGTGTCCTGCGCGTTATTGTTTTGTCAAATCCCCCACAAAGGCCCGTACCTGCCATGACCCCGCCGCGTCTCCAGAGTCGAACAACACGGCCGTTTCGTGCCCGATTTCGCTCATTCAATTTAATGGGAGTCGGCTGTGATCTGAAGGGAACCTTGCATGCGAAAAAGACCATCACCAGAGGTCCGTAGGCCATTCAACACGTCGATGTTTTGCCCAAATCCCCCCTTTTGGCTCGTATCTGCCATGACCCCGCCGCGCCTCCGAGGTGGCACAACACGGCCGTTTCGTGCTCGTTTTCGCCCATTCGAGTTCGTAGGAGTCGGTCATGACCTGAACGAAGCTTTGCATGTAAAAACCTTTATAATCGGATGTCTTAAGACCATCCAGCATGTCGATGTTTGGCACAAATCCCCTCCTTCGGCACGTACCTGTCATGACCCCGCCGCGCCTCCGGAGTGGCACAACACGGCCGTATCGTGCCCGATTTCGCCCATTTGAGTTCGTGGGAGTCGGCCATGACATGAACGCAGCCTTGCGTGTAAAATGACTACCACCAGAGGTCTTTAGGCCATTCTACACGTCGATGTTTGGCCCAATTTCCCTCCTTTGGCTCGTGCCTGCCATGACCCCGCCGCGCCTCTTGAGGTGGCAAAACACGGCTGAATCGCCCCCGTTTTCGCCCATTCGAGTTCGCGGGAGTCGGCCATTACCTGAACAAGGGTTCTCATGTAAAAACCTTTACAATAAGAGGTCTTAAGGCCACCCAGCACGCCATGTTTGGCACAAATCCTCTCCTTTGGCTCGTACCTGCCATGACCCCGCCGCGCCTCCGAAGTGCGGCAAGGTCACCAAGAGCAGCATATAGTGGAGAGGGCACTTGACTCGCCGTCGCGGCGCCCGCGGGAGCTGGCCGTCGGTGCCGCCGCCGCTGCCGCCGAACCATCTCCATGCTCCGCCCTGCTCGGCCCCGCCGCCCCCGCCCGCCCGCTGCCGCCCTCAACCTCGCGAACCCTCGAGACGGATATACCCGCGTATTCTTAGTCGATAGCAGCGAATAAAACGCCCAGCTCGGCGCCATGTAGGTAGCCAAAGGCGAAGAGGCCGCCGAGTCCGGCGCTTTCCTTAGCCGCACCGCA
>PIVK01000179.1 GCA_003354135.1 Rhodospirillales bacterium | reverse complement strand
ACAGTTCACTCATGTTGCACGCAGTGTGTACTCAAGCTGCAGCACAGCATGCACTCAGTTGTGCAGTGTGCATAGAGCCTGCAAACAGGCTGCATGCCCAAAGTGTACTCAAGATGCACTCAAGCTGCACAGAGCCTGCAGCAGTGTGCACTCAGGCTGTAGCAGTGTGCACTCAGGCTGCACACACAAAGTGCACTCAAGCTGCACACAGTGTGATCCAGGCTGCAGCAATATGTACTCTCAAGATGCACTCAATCTCCACCTGCAGCACAACTAGAGTGCACTCTGGCTGCATTCAGCCTGCGACAGTTTCCACTAAAGCTGAAGCACGTTTAGCTGGGTCCTTTCCCTCCTAACTAACCCATCCGGTGGCAGATAGCTTTTGGGGAGATGGTGGGAAGACCCCCCCACTCTGCATATAAGGTGCATGCTCAAAAGTGGGTTTGAAAACATTTTCCAAAAAAGGTGCATGCTTAAAAGTGGGTTTGAAAAGAACACAAGTCAAGAAAATTCTGGGTTTGATTTTTTTTCCAGCATGCACATTACTGTGAAGCAAATTATGACTCACTTTAAGCCCACTATAGACATTTAATTACTTAAAATGTGGGTTTGGCTGAAAAAATATCAGCATGCACCTATAAAAAGTGGGTTTATATGCAATTTGAGTGCATGCACATATGTTGCATAACAAATCAGTTGTTAGACATAATTTCCAAAAGCAGTTCAAGAGTGGGTTTGAACAAAAGGGCTGGCAGGCACCCTGTAATTGGTATCCCTTGTAAGTGAGGGGGTCTTCCCCCTACCCAAAACTGGGGTAAGACCCCATCCCCCCGCCCCCGGGGAAAACATAAATTATGGGCCGACCACTCTTCTGGGCCCCCAAATATCAAATGGTCCACCCCTTAGGGGGACTGACATGGGGATATTGACATCACAGTCTTAATGACCCCCAGGGGTGGAGGCTTTGAGAGAGCATTTTATCATTGCCTCACCCCCAGGCCTTACCCTGGGGAATTGAAACACTGTTCAGTGCTTGGAGTGAGGAAGTATATGACTGAGAAAAGGACTTGTCAATATCTCCTGGCCATACCCCCTACCCCAGGTGGAAAACTGACACACATAGCAGTGACATTTTAGTAAGGGGAGAACAATTAATGTATCCATCTCATCTTTAAAATGAGTATGGATTTCTCAAAATTGGAAAAGCAGAAGCCGAGATATGTCTAATCAAAAATACTTTTGTTTCCGTTCTTGTTCAAAAACATATTATTGGGAATCTAACACATGACCCTTGGGGCTATGGTTAGACATGATAGTCTAACCATTAGACAATGCTGTCACTGTTTGAATGTTCAACTACAGGCCTTGGAGTGAAAAGGCATAAAATAGGATGCCTGACATTTTGGAGCTCGCACCCATGCCCTGGTGGTGATAGCAAAAAAGTAATATATGTGTGCAAAGCTTGGTTCATATTATTGCAATAGTGTAGGCACTAAACAGGACTGTGATGACGAAGCAGATTGCAGACACATATGTTCTGAACCAACAAAAAAAAACTTTTGGGTGCACACCGATTTTGAAAATATTTTCAAACCGTGACATTTGGGCATGCACCTTATATACATAGT
>PIVK01000178.1 GCA_003354135.1 Rhodospirillales bacterium | reverse complement strand
CGCTGCTTCAGACAAGGCTACCATCTCTGCCTCACTCGAAGAAATGCACACCATCGCAGATGCCTTGCAGCTGACTTCCAGAGGTCCACCTCTGCCGTGAAAAATCGCCACTCCCAGGACTGATTTCCCCGGAGATGTCTGGTCCGAGCCAAAGCTTGCATCACAAAAGACAGAAAGCAGCCGTGCTGGTTCGTCAATGACTCCTCCGAGGAGAATGCCGAACTTAGCGACTCCCTTGAGATACCTCGCCACTCGTATCAATGCCTTGAAGTGCTTCTTTCCCCAGCTCTGCTGGAATCGTCCCAGCTCCCTCAGTGTTGACAAAATTTCAGGATATGCCGCCGACACCCAGCGCAGACGACCCAATAGGCTCCGGTATGGCAGAGCCCTCGCTTCCTTGTATCCAATCGGGTCATCGTCCTTGCACGGCACATCCTCCAACGTCGGGAATGAACCAGCCGATCCCGGTGTCTTTGCCGGTTTCATGGACCCCAGGTCAAAATCGTCAGCAATCTCCTTGATTTTCTTCTGCATGCGTAGACGAATCGTCCTCTTCTCACGATCCCGCGTGATCTCCAATCCCAAGTACAACTTCGGCTCACCCATGTTCTTCACCGAATATCTCTGGCTCAAATCCGTGTAGAAACCGTCCAGCAGCCGTTGATCCGACGACACTACCAAGAAATCGTCAGAGTGCACGAACGCCACCGTCAACACCCCGGCTTCTCGCTTGATGTACAGGCAGTCATCAACCGCGCTCCTTACGAATCCGATGTCCAGCAAGTCCGTGTGTAGCTTCTTATTGAACACCATCGGGGACCGTCGCAAACCGTAAATAGCTTTGTACGCGATAAGACAGTTCCCTCGCCCAGGATAGTCATCGAACCCGGGGGGCACAAGAATGTACGCTGGCTCATCCAGCGTCGCGTGAAGGAATGCCGAAACTACATCGACTTGCACCGCATTCCAGTCCAGCGAAGCCGTCAACGCCAAGAGGATCCGGTTCGTTAGCGTCCGGCCCACAGGCGCGTAGTTCATCTCGTCAGCTTGCAACCTCTCTCGATTACCCGCCGCGACCAGCCTGGCCTTTGCCATCCATAGGTCATCCCCAAGCGTCTTCCAGCTGAGCACCCACGACGTCGGGATACTGTCGAATCCCCTGGGCGCATACACCTTCTCCGTTCCAAACACCTCGTTGAACCGCATGTTGTCACCCTCTCCTCCCATCGCAGCACTCCACTGCACAGAGTGATTGCCCGCCATAGCCTGCTTATACCCTTTTGGTACCGGAGGTCTCGTCTTAGACTTCACCGTTGCCACCTTCGCACGCGCCTCCTTTGCTGCTGCAAATTTTCTCTGGCGTTCCAGGCGTGCCTGGATAGCGGTGATGGCTCCCAGCGTCTCCTTGTGCTTGCTCTTCACAGGCTGTGTCTCCACGTTGGCCCTAGAATCACCTCGGGTCGTCAACGCCGAACCCACCGTTGTCCGTCCCGACTTGGTTGGCCTCCGCCTGCGATCCTCTTTCCTCTGCTCAGACCTGGTTGCCGATCCAACCATCAATCCTACATGAGGTTTGGCGCGCCATTTCACAAACGGACCAGGATCCACCAGTGTCGTCTTCGCCTTACGTCCACGGAACA
>PIVK01000177.1 GCA_003354135.1 Rhodospirillales bacterium | reverse complement strand
TGGCGTCGACATCATCCAGTGGTAACCCCTGTGGACCCAGCGACAGCCCGACCGGAAAGAAACCCGGGCGGGCCGTCGTCGTTTATTGCCTTCGCGGTTTCCCGTGCTGTCATGGCGCTGCTGCCATGGCGCTGCTGTCATGGCGCTGCTGTCTGGGGAGCGGACCTTAGGATGCAACAATCCGGGAGGCGGCTTTCCCGCCTGATGACCCGGGCCAACCTGGACGGCTTGGCCTGCGCTGTCCTGTTGAAGCAGCACCGGTTGATCGCCGAAATCAACTTCACCCCACCCCGTAACCTGCACCGGATAACCGGGCTGGACTTCAACCGCGGCATCGCCACCGGCCTTCCCGGACGTCTTCGAGAAAATGGTGACCGGCGCCGGTCGCGAGGCCGACGCCGACTCCGGCGTGGAGGAAATCACAAATTCCCGGGAATGGGGGTTGTTGGCCTTCTGTGCTCGATCCCCGGACCGGGCTCGACGAGGACAAGAACTTCCGCATCGCTCACGAACACCTGATCGTGCAATTTGGTCGACATATGCCGCAATGAACGGATCGGCGGCATCCTCGCCAGCCCGACATGCGCGAGCGCGTCGAAACCTATCGGGAGTGCGGCAAGAAGTTCGAGAAACAGATCCGAGACCGGGCCCAGGTCGTCACCGGTCCCGTTCCGTTGGATGGAGGAAATGCTTCCTTTGGGGAAGCCGCCCTCCCCGGCTTTCAGCGCGACAAGGTGAATGGGGGAAGCTGGATGCTGTGGGCAGGGCGAAATTTCTTGCGCCTGAGGCCCAGGGCAGCAACAGCGTTGCGTAACTTGGCGATCATGCCCGCTCCTGGAATCCGTCGCTCGAAGAAGCGCGGTAGTGGGTCTTGAACTCGCTCAACAAACCGGTCGGCCGCGCGGCGTACCTCCGATGAAACGGCGCCGGGTCCTGGCTGTAGGTGCGGTCCGCAGCTTCGTTAAACGCGATGAGGGAATTCTGGCAGCGGCCAATCTGGGCCATGCGTTGGCTGGTGGACATATCCTTGTCTCCCCTGTTTTCCTGTCTCTTCCTTCTGACGGTCGGAGCAATCCATTTCCTGTGATCCCATAGTGGCGTCCATTCGTTAACAAACCGTCAAAAAATGGGGAACTGGATTCACATCTCAAGTGCAACGGTTGATGTTATCGAGGAAGGTTTCGGCAGATGTCCTGAAGCCGAGGCATTTCCTCGGGGTTGAGACAATGGGATAAGTGCACTGGGCGCATTTTGGCCGACGTAATGGTTGGTTGCTTTCTTTCATGGAATGCCAAAATGACGGATCGCCCCGCCGGGGGGGTATGTCCCTCGGTGGGGCCTGAAGCGCAAGCTCCGATCAAATTCCCAGACAGCAGGTTACACAAACAAGAATTCCGGTAGCCTCGTAGTAGGAGAATTTCATCTACATCTTGATCCTCATGGTTTTCTCTTGCCTATATATAGCGCATGCCGCAAAATACAGGGGTTCGATACCGACCTTGTTCTGGACTTGGGGTCCTCGTATGCGCCGCCTTCTGATTGTGGTTCTCGTGCTTTTTACCGCCCTCCCCTTCGCGGCAAAAGCCGAGGAACTTGCCGGGCTCACTCCCTGGCAGATGTTGCCCCAACCCCACCCAAGGCCGGCGGTAGAGGCA
>PIVK01000176.1 GCA_003354135.1 Rhodospirillales bacterium | reverse complement strand
TTTCTCGAAGAGGGTGACCGAGAGGATCTGGAGCAAAGTGTAGAGCGAGGCGTCCAGATTAAGACGCTTCTTGACGATGGCGACGAGGACGTAGACTGAGACGGCGATCCAGATTTGCGGTTTTACCGCGTTTTCCGACGTCCCAAAGAACCGCTTGATGCGAAGATGATCACTTCCTTGTCGCCGATCTTTTTGCCGAGGTCCAGGGCCTTCTGTTGGAATTTCTCGGCCTCGCCGAGGTCGCCCCGCGTGAAGTGGATATGGCCCAGGTTGCCGTACGTCTTCGCCATGCCGTCCTTGTTGTCCAGCTCCTCGTTGAGACCCAGGTTCGACGTCCGCAGGAGTTTCGACCGTGTTTTCCATGGACGGTATGGATACACCAGCGGCGAAACGGGGGCGAGGGCCGGGTGGGGGATTGTTCGATAAGCGCTGCTACGTCCGCTTTACGAAGAAAAGCGGCAATTCAGGGAGAGATACTCAAACTTCGCATCATGACCCGACTCGGACTTAAGCGCAGGTGATTTACACGCTTGCTTTTCCCCTCTCCCTCCCTCGATGGCGTTTGCGATGCTATCTCCCGGCCCGCAGGACCCGTCAACTCTGTCCATTGTTCCTTGATCCAGCATCCTCGGTTATCATCAGGGGCAATTTCAGGAGTCATCTGGGGAATGTCCGCTCAATAGAGCTACGGACCAGGGGGAACTAAAATGTCAAATGCCGGTCCAGATGTCTGGCCTGCTCTCTTGTCAACCGTCTCGGCTATCGCCGCCATGATTAGTGCGTTTGCAGCCGTGTGGGCAGTTAAAACAGTAAAAGCTCTGAATGACCAGCAGATTAAGAATGAGCGCCCGTATTTCGTTGCAGGAGAGCTGGGCTTCAAGAAACTGCCTGGATCGTCGAAATTCAGGCTTATGTTTAGGGTGACAAATACCGGCAAGCGGCCAAGTAAGAACTTAAGAATGAAAGCGATATTTATTGCTGATCAAAACAAAGATGGCCACGATGCTTGTCTGTTTCCTGTATCAGAATGCGAAGTTGCTCAGGAGATTCCTCCCAACTCTCCGACGCCTTGGTATTTTGATGCTGTCAAATTGCCACAAAACCATCCTCCATGCCTAATTTTCTTTGGAATAGTCTATGATGATATTGTTGGGTCATTGAATTATCGGCAACAATTTTTCATGAAATGGGATGGGATTACGAATGGTGATTTTTATCCCGACTTCACGTATGCTACTCCCGAACAAGGTGAGTATATGACTGGGATGCTCCTCAACAAAGAAGATGAATACTTTTAGGTGACATTCCCCAGATAACTCCCCATTTCTGCCCCGATAATACCCGAAGAGTCTGGGTCAAGAAACGATGGACTGAAATGGTTGTCCTGCGCGCCGGGATTACATGCGTATTTGGTGCGGTTATCCGAATGTCGCTTCTTGGCTAAGAAGCGAAGGACCCGTTTATCTGTTTCCATGACAGCATCATCCCCAAAGGCGGACATCGGATCTCCTTTAAGACGGTCGGTAAGGCATACGTTGGTCAGCCCCCCGTGTAACTCCGTCCCTTCCACGTCCCGCCTTGTCCCAGCCAATGGCGGCGGGCTGAATCGATGGTCATTAGGGTGTACAGCACCGCCGCCACCGGCAGCAGGACCGCCG
>PIVK01000075.1 GCA_003354135.1 Rhodospirillales bacterium | reverse complement strand
CCTTCCTTTTTTCCGAAGCCCCTTCCCCTGGACCAACCCCTAGAGCCCTATCTGATCCTTTCAAACACCAGCGATGGTCTGTCCCGCCGACGATGGTCTCGACCTACCAAAACATGTGCTTCCATGTGTCAAAATCATCGGATGGCTCTTCCAAAGTCACCCCTACAAAGGTTTTCAGCGTCCGACACCCTACCAACACGCCCCCACCACTAGAGACATGGCCCCTTGTAGCCCCTCGAGGCAACCTCTACGTCGTGGCAAACGGCTCGCTTGGTGGTGAAGTTATCCACGGCATCTTTGCCCAATGGGATGGGCCTGGAGGTGCTAAAGAATGCGTCGTGGGAGTTAGCTACGCGCAATCAAAGCGCGTCCCTACCCTTCTGGATGCTATAAACCTTTTGGCTTACTACATATGGGGACCTTGCATCAGCCCTGGTTCCATGAAGTGCCTTGCCCCCCTCTACCGCTGCCTAGGCACAGCTACCCCGCGCAATCTAATCGTCGGTCAGGCCATGGTTTCAACCAAAGACATGCCCAGGCGTTGCTTCTCGTCTTTTTTCGCTGAGCATGGGGCTGCCCCCTCAGTCCTCCTTGAGTATGGATCCCCGGCAGCGGAAGCCTCCGACGGTAACGACCACCCATCGCCGAAGACACCAACGGCCTCCGATCTAAAGAGTTACGTTCGAGCTGGAGAGGGCAAGCGCTTTTCGGGGTCTGAGATCAAGGCTTTCCTATCGAGCCAGTCTGCGTCAGGCCAAGGGGCACTAGATGAGGCCAATACCCAAGCACCACTTTTGGCTTGGGAACTTGAGCAGGAAAAACTTCAGGCGGCGTCGGCTGCTGAGGCAACGTCTGAAAAGGAGAGACTCATAGCTGAGGCGTCCGTGACTTTGAAAGCCCAGACAGACGAGCTCGTGGCTAACGCAGCGGCAAACCTTAAAGCTGCGATGAGTATGCTTGCGGCCAATTCAGCGATAGCAGTGGAGGCTGAGAAAACGAAGCTCGCGTCCAAGGTAACCGAAGCCGAAACAAGGCGGCTCGCGTCTGCAGCTGCCGCGCAGCTGGAAGCCGAAAAGCTGAGGCTTGCAGCCAACGCAGCTGCAGAGTTGAAAGCCGAGGAAAAGAGACTGGCGGCCGAGTCAGTGGCTGAACTGAAGGCCGTGGAAGAGCGACTTGAGGCCGAAGCAACTGTGACGCTAGAAGCTGAGGCCGTGAGGCTCGCAGCTGAAACAGCTGCTATGTTGAAGGCCGAAGAGGAGAGACTCACAACGGAGGCAGCGGCAAAGGCGAAATCTGCTGTAGTAGCTAAGGCAGCCCCAGCCCTCAATGCTGAAAATGTGAGGGCCCCCACGGAGGCTGTAGCTTGGATGGAGATGGCGCCCCTGCATGAATCAGAACCGGCGGAGAAAGCCGAGATGACATGTGCAGCAAAGACATCTGTAGAGATGCGGTCTGAGGAGGAGGGACCCATGGCTGTGGTGGCTTCCTTGGCGAAGGCCGAGGGAAAGCCCCTCCCTGAGTCACCGGTAGAGGAGATTGCAGGTGCGACACCTGGCACCGGAGCGGCGGCTGGTTCAGAGATCATAATATCTGAAGCTGGAGCAGCGGCTGAACCAAAATCCGCGTTGGAGAGGCTCGCCCTCAAGGAAACTGTAACGGTGTTGGCCGCGAAAGAAGAACCCGTAGTTGAGGGTACTATGGTTGTGGCGGTTGACGCCTTGGCACTTGCACCGGGGACAGCGACGGCTCTAGAAGTCAAGGAAGGAACTGTAGATGATTTAGGCGTCGAAAGGAAGGCTGAGAAGAGGCCCTTGACTGAGGCATCGGTAGTTGCGACTGCTGAGGTGACGCAAGGAGCAGAGGTATCAGCGGAGCCAAGAGCCGAGGAGAAGTGGGCTGAGAAGAGGCCCTCGGCTGAGGTGTCAGTTGGGGCGACTGCTGAGATGACGCAAGGAGCAAAGGCATCAGCGGAACTAAGAGCCGAGGAAAAGGAGGGTTTGACCGAGGTGGCGGCTCTAGCGAGTGCCGAGGAGCAGCCCACTACTATGGTCACGAAGGAGGAGCTTACTGGTGAGGCTACCGGGGTGGTGGAGACTGGCTTCCCGACGTTAGCTCAAAGGACAAGTGATGCTTCCGCTGCTCTTCTAGCCCGTGCTCGAGCTGCCGAAGATCTGTGCCATGCGAAAGGCCCATCCCCACGAAAGACACGTTCCAAATCTGCGAAAGTAAAGAACACCGCCGCCAGAGCCACCCCGTCCCTGGAATGGCGGTAAAGGCACCCTAGCTACGGAGTGGCGGTCTCCTCAAAACCCGCCCCTGCCAATACCTGCTCCACCGCCCCCCTCTCCTCCTACAACCACGCGCCAATGCCGACGTGTAAACCAAAACCAAAACACTAGCCCTACCACCGACTTGGCCCAAACCAATGATCCTGTAACAGCCACAGATGTCATTGGGTCTACAACATGCGAACGCCTAGCCCAACGCCTCCTTTCCCTACCTGTGGAGTTCCCTTTCACTGGCCATGGTACCTACTCCGGCACCGTCACGGGCTATCACGCCGTTGACAACCACGGTTTTGCAATCCTCCATGAAGTTACGTTCACTGACAATGACAAGCATGAATACTCCTTTGACCAGATACTTGATGGCCACAGGAGATACCTCGACTCCCGCTCTCCGACCATTCCGCCTGAGCCAATCCGCATCCCTGATCCAGCCCAGCTCCCTTCCCATTCCACGCCTACACCCCCCTACCGTACGCCTTTACCAGTACCCATATCCAAGTCCCTTGCCCTCCCAGCGTCCTTCCGAGACTACCCTCTACGTATCCCCCTCCCTGACGGAGACACCGTTCAAGCTCATATCGCCGAACATACCATCCATATCGATGGCTCGCATCAATGGCGTCTACAACTACCTGACACCCATCCTACTCCTGAGCCCCTATGGATCGACACAAGCAAACTCCACGACCTTATACGCAGCGCAAAATCCGATTCCCGCATCAACCCTCCAGCCCGCGCCTCTCCAACGCTCCACCCCCTCACCAACTTTTCACCTCCCATTGATGGCATTTCCTGGACCAGTACCCATCCCCTCGTGGGCCTTTCCGTCACAATTTACCTTTCCTCCAGCCCTCGGCCAACTGCATCCCGTCGCCAAAAACGCCAACTCTTCTCCGCCTCCATTGAAGCAGTCCAACTTCCCCGAGGCCCTGGCCAACCCCAATACTGGGGCAGACTCCACCACGACCAAAGCCAATCCATTATTTTTACTTCGTCTTCCACCCTAGCTGAAGCTTCATACGCAAGCGACATCCAATGCCGCCTCACCAACCGCCAACGCCGTTCCTCATTTGCCCTCAGTACTCCTCCCCCCACCACAAACTCCGAGACCCCACTCCCGGACTTCTCCATCCAACGTGACCTCTGGTTAGCCCGTGCCCGTTCCTTCACCGACTCTCTCCCCCCTGGTGGCTTCGACCTTTTCAAGGCTGGCATTCGTCTGGCAGGCCCCAAAGTACCCCGGGCTGCACTCCCCATCTACCGCCGTGGACTTGGCCTCCTAGCAAAGGCCCTTACTGCGAACCCATCCGATGATGCCTTGTGGAAGCTCCTCCTCCTCTACGATGGCCTCACCCTTGGCCCATATGCAAAACCTGAGTCCTTCGCTGACGCCATCCGCCGCCGTGTCGGCCTCTTCCTATCTGGTGACTGGCCGTCCCTACTTCAAACTCAACTCCATTTCCGAGACCCATCCTTCTCCCAGCCGCCCTCTCCAACCTCCGACGACATACTTCTCCGCCGGGGTGCCAGTGCCCAGACATCTTTCAACCGACACCATAGCATTGGGGCAGCATCGGCTGCTCTTCGTTCGCCTGCTCCTACCCCGAAATCAAACCCACGTGCCCATACCGAAGCTTTCCAGAAACTTAACCCACAAGTGGGCAGCCCTGCCCCTACTATTCCTGCCGACCCTTCGTCTTCTCCAATACCCAATGCCCCTCTACCCCAACATGACCCTCTCCGACGACCCCTCCGCCCTCCCGACGACCGCCCCCCGCCCATCGTCTTCACCACTACCCAAGTAATTTCCAAAGTTCGCCGAACAAACACCGCATCAGCAGGCGGACTCACCGGGACCACCTATAAAATCATGAGATGTTGGTTCTCGGACCATGACGTAATCTCTGATGACCTTACTTCCATTCTGAACCTAATTGCCTCGGGTGACGTCCCTCCCACTATTGTTCCATTACTTCTCGCCGGTCGTGGCGTTGCCGTTCCTAAAGATGACAAAGGAGGACTAAGGCCGATTGTCATTGGCCACGTACTCCTCCGCCTCATTGGCAGCCTCGCCCTCTCAGAACTAGCCGATGACGTTCGAAATTTTTTCCTGAAGCCTGTTCCTCTCCAATTCGGTGTGGGTGTTGCCTCGGGCTGCGAGCTTATGGCGGCCGCGATTTCAGCCCATCTCGAGCGAAACCCTAGCCACATCGACATCAGCTGTGACGTGCGAAATGCCTTCAACACCTGGTGCCGTACTCGTATGTGGGGCCCTCTCCTAAAGAATTTCCCATCACTTTACCGATTCGTTTCCCTTATTTATGGTTCCGCCTCAAGCATCGTTTTCTTCGAACCTGGAGCTGGCCTTACTGAGGTGGTTAACTCCGTTGGATGCAAGCAAGGCTGCAGCCTTGGCTCTTTCCTCTTCTGCCTCAGTATCCACCGTCCCCTCTCCAAACTCCAAGCCGAATTCAAAGACCTCCTTATAATAGCATACTGTGATGATGTGCATATCGTGGGCGACCCTGCTACCGTCATCAAAGCTTACCGCCGTTGGGCATACCTCTATGGTGCTGAACTGCAGGGTGAGATGCGCCATGACAAAGGTTTGGCATTTTCCCCTACAGTTCCTATCTCGACCCTCCAAAAATTTGGCTTACCCTATGACATGAAGGTATCGACAGAAGGCACGCGCATTCTTGGAGCACCAGTGGGGTCCGTTTCATTCAAAGTTGCCTTTGCGTCGAAAGTGGTTTCCTCGATCCTCGATGACTTAGATGCTCTAGCCTACATGCCATCCCTCCAAGCCCAGCACCTCATCGCTACCAAATCCCTAGTCCATCGTTTAAACCACCTACTCCGAAATATCCCTGGTGGTGAAATCATTTTTGGCCAGATTGCAGCCCGATATGACGAAGCTATTTTTGCCATCCCCCAACGGATTTGCCACAGTGCCGCTAGCCTTCCACTCCATGCCCGCATTCTTACCTGCCTCCCCCTCGATCGGGGTGGCCTTGGTTACCGTACTTGGTCCTCAACTTGCGATGCAGCCTTCCTTGCTTCATACTCCTACATCTCCACCTCGTTCAAGTCCCTTTTCCCATCCCTAGCCCCACTATACCCAAGTGCCCTCACCCTCTCCGCTTCTACCGTCGCTCCTTCCCGACGAGCTGCCTATGCCCACCGTGCCTTCACCCGACTACGCGCCCAAGCCCCATCGATCTCTGAGATACTTTCCGATGCCACCCAACTGAACTCCCTACGCAAACTCCAGCACTCAATTTCGACCGCAGCAACTGACGCTATTGCGGGCCGTGCCACTGAAGCCATTTCCAAACTCGACATCCCCCAGCATCCTCGTCATATGGCCCTCTACAACTCAAATTGTGGTGACACCTTCTCCTTCAGTGCCATACCTACCGATTCCGATACGACCTTTTGCAACCAAGACTTTGAGGTACTTACTGCCCGCCGACTCCTCCTCCGATTAACCCCCACAGTGGGTGAGAAGCAGCAGTGTCCCTCGTGCCTGAAAAACTCTACCGTATCCACCAGTGGCCTTCGCCGTCCACACTTCTTCCCAGAGGTCGATGACTTTGGAGACCATTCTATCCGTTGTGCCAAAGATGGTCTTCGAGCTCGACTATGGCACGATCCAATCGCCCGTATACTGACCCGCATTGCCAAGGCTGCCAACATCATCTGTCACTATGAATTGGCGGGTTTCATGTCCAGTAGCAATAGCAACAAGCGCCCTGATGTCGTCTTCTACATTGAAACCACTGGCCAAGCCCATATTGTTGATGTCCGCACCAACGATGT
Source organism: Rhodospirillales bacterium (assembly GCA_003354135.1). Taxonomy (GTDB): domain Bacteria; phylum Pseudomonadota; class Alphaproteobacteria; order Rhodospirillales; family GLO-3; genus GLO-3. Next base: position 611 of record PIVK01000075.1, on the reverse strand, counting down.
GACCATCCACAATTGGTGCAAAAAATCTGCCCTCACCCCAGGCTATGCTAACGACCAAGGCATGCTTCTCAAAAACAAGAAATGGCAAGCCCTTTCCGCAGCTCAGAACGACCATTTTCTTGCTTTCGGAATTGAAGTGGGTGGCCGCCTCCATCCAGCTTCTGACAACTTCATCCGACGCTTATCCTTTTCAGCCGGTGGAACTGCCTCTGAACAGGCCGCTTTCCGTACGTGGGCTCTCCAGCGCCTTCACTGTACTTCTCAACGCGGTGTTGCCCGCATTATCCGCCATCGTGCACCTATCAACATGGGCCCAAGACAAGTTGACCCCCGTGGCTACCGGAATCTTGGTTTCCTTCCCCCTCCTCCTCCTCTTCCTCCTCCTCCCCTCCTTCCTCCTCTTCCTTCTCCTTTTCCTCCTCCTTCTCCTCCTCGACTGGGTTTATTAGCCCAGGCGGGTTTATTTGAACAACGGCAATGTTCTCCTGTACATATTGCCCCTGCTCCTCCTTTTGTGCTCTGATGAGTCAGGGTGTGTATTTTTATAGTGTATATATAGATGATGATGAAGTGACCAAATCTTGACCAATATATAGAGGTTAAGTGATTTG
>PIVK01000175.1 GCA_003354135.1 Rhodospirillales bacterium | reverse complement strand
GGAACCCTCCGGTTTCGGGGTCGGGCCGCCAGCCCCGGGTCTCGGGTGGCCGCCCCTCACGGAGCGCCATGATCAGCCACACCATCTCCGGCTCCCAGGCCTGGGCGGCGTCGGTCTCCGACGGAGCGGCCGGGCCCGCGGGGTGGGAATGGTAGTGGCCGACGATATCATCCGGCGTGTGCCGCAGCGCCCGCATCATGTCGAAGCGGAGTTGGGGCGAGACCTCGAAGCGTGTCGTCCGGTCCCCGTCGGCCACGTTGGGGCTTGGGGAAAGCATGGTGACGGCGACGGCGCCCTCGGTATCCCGCCGCCCGATCAGCAGCCCGCAGCATTCTTCGGGCGCCGCTGTCTGGGCGTGGTTCGCGATGTCGTCAAGCACGTCCTGCGAGATACGGATCACTTGGCTGCCGAGATCGTGCCCAGCACCGTGCCGGTGATCTTGTCCAGGACCACCACCCGGGAACAGTCGCTGATGGCGTAGAGCCGCCCGCCGTCCGGCTTTACGTCAAGGAGCCGGCAGCCCGGGGGCAGTGGAATCTCGACATTGCCGAAGTCCGTTGGTATTGGGGATAGTGCGTCCTCGGCCCTATCCCCGTCCTTAAGCAGTTTGAAATCCGGGTGCGCCGCCTTGTAATAGAGACCATAGACGAGTAGGACCATTCCCGCGACGACGAGGACCCCCATCCCGATGACCACGCCTTTCAGTGCTTTCATGTCTTCCATCCGGTGCCCATTACGATGACCAACGTCGACCCAGCCAACAATTATACCGTCCCCGTGCCGCCGGACAAGGCCGGGACCCGACTCGACAAGTTCTTGGCGGAGGCCGTGCCCGATCTGTCGCGGACCCGCATTAAGGCCCTGATCCAGGGGGGGCGGGTCAGCTTTGGCGAAGGTTCCTGTGCCGAGAACGTCGCGGTGACCGATCCCGCCTATTATGTCGACCGGGGACAGAGCTTCCATATTGCCGTGCCCGAAGTTGTCCCCGCCACAGTCCGCGCCCAGGACATTCCTTTGGATATCGTCTACGAAGACGACTACCTGATCGTCCTGGACAAGCCGGCTGGGCTTTGTGTCCATCCGGCACCCGGGAATCCGGACCGGACCCTGGTCAACGCGCTTCTGGCGCACTGCGAGGGGGGCTTGTCGGGCATCGGCGGCGTTGAGCGGCCAGGAATCGTGCACCGGCTCGACAAGGGGACATCGGGCCTGATGGTGGTGGCCAAGACCGATATAGCACACCGGCACCTAGCCGGGCAGTTCGCCGCTCACAGTCTGGAAAGAGCCTATAAGGCCGTGGTTTGGGGCTTGCCCAGTCCGCCCGAGGGCGAGATCGAGGGAAACATCGGACGCAGCCCCGGAAACCGCAAAAAGATGGCGGTGCTCAAACGGGGAGGCAAACCGGCCCTGACCCGTTACCGCGTGCTTCAAGCCTTCGGAACCCGCGCCAGCCTCGTAGAATGCCGACTGGCCACCGGGCGCACGCATCAGATCCGAGTTCACATGGCGAGCCGCGGGCATCCGATTCTGGGTGATCCCCTCTATGGCGGCGGAGCCGCTCGCGCCCGGAACCTGCCAGAGCCCCAACGGGTCGCCGTCACGGACCTGGGACGGCAGGCTCTTCACGCATTTGTGATTGGGTTTATTCATCCAGTAGGGGGTAA
>PIVK01000174.1 GCA_003354135.1 Rhodospirillales bacterium | reverse complement strand
CCATATATGTAAAGGTAACCATCGGTTGGAGCTGGTCTCCAACCGATGATGGACGTCCATGTCATACCAGAGCACACTACACTCCTTTATTATCTCTCTGAGAGGAGAGATAATGTCAAGAGCTCTGTTTGCATCTCTCTGTTTGTGTGTTAGTGTGTGTTTGTGTGTGTCTTAGTATTAAAACACATATTTCTCAAAAACTACAAGGACCCATCTCACCTGACTTTCTGCACTGTTCCAGTATGCTATATCCTCACCACCTATTACTTTAGACTTAAATTCATGATCTAGAAGTATGTTTTTGAAAGGCAAAATTCTCTGAAGTGGACAAAACATAAATCAATACATCCTCTATTAAACTTGCCTGTAATGATATGTTAATGTAATTCATTGCATCATAGAAAAAGCAGTGAATATGATTGGCTGACAATGACATCATACATACAACTGTGAATATAATTGGCTGACTGCCCTGTATATGAAACTAATACCTTGAGGAATTCCCCAAGTTCTTGCTCTATATATACATGTGTATAGCCAGTGAAAACCAGTTACAACCAGTTCTGAGCTGGTTATGTGTATAGAAAGTGAAAGTACTTGTTAGGATGCAGCTTGTTGCTATGGCAACTTGGAACTGCTGCAGCAGTGAAAATGCTGCCAAACAGTGCTGCATGTGTATGTACATGCTGCACTCATGTTACCAGTGTTGCTTTGGCAGCCTAGAACAGATGCTGTGCACTGTCAAACAGTGCTGAATATGATTTTGAATAGCTGCCATATTACTAGAATACATGTAATATAAGAGCAACCAATATTATGACATCTATTATTGCTTATTCATTTGTTTGTGGCATTTATTGATATTGTATGGAAACAAAAAATACTTGAAAGGTAAAAAGCTGTTAGGTGCATATTAAATCAGCACTGTTTGGCAGTACACAGCATGGTTGCATCACTTCTTGGCTGACATAGCAGCAATGCTAACACTGTACCAGCATATCATGTTTATACATATTCAGCACTGTTTGACATGTTTTCCACACTAAGGCCACACTGCTGCAGCACTTCCAGGAATTATGCATTGGTAAATATCAGCTACGAATCACATGACGGAAATTTCCATTCAGCTAACTCAGCATTTACAGAAGTAAACAACTACCTTATTCATTCTAATAAAAACCACAAGGCTACAAGCCTCTACTATTTTGTCTCTTTTTTTCAAGGAATGCAAGCCTATAGAATGTGATAGAATGCTAAACATTCATACTTTTCTAGATATTAGAGGGCCAAATTATTTACAGAGGCTTCTATTAGAATGAATTAAGCAACAATTTGGACTGCTGCCAAGAGCTGCTTGCAGGCCCAGCCTTCTCATATGCAGAGGGCTTTTGATTGGTTCATGCTACTGCATCATCACTGGTTGTCTTGACAACCATGTCTTTGTCCAATCAGAGTCAATTGCATAAATTATCATATCATTATCATATCATTATAGGCTGTTTTAATGGAGGACATATTGATTGAATATATCTCCACTTCAAAACTTTACTGCTCAATATCTGCTATAAAACGTGATGCTGTTTTATATTTTGTTTTGAGCCCCCATCCTTGGAATATAAGCTAACATTATGCCAAATCTCACATCTGGATGTTTAGTGGTTTTGGAGAAATCTT
>PIVK01000173.1 GCA_003354135.1 Rhodospirillales bacterium | reverse complement strand
CCAGATATGGCAGATGCATAGCAAATGTTCTGACGAAAGAGAATGAAAGCATCCCAGATTATAGCTGTGACATTTAGTTATTTTGGCACTATAATAAATCGGAGCATAGCTTCAGAAGTGGAGTTCACCTTTACAGTGGAAAAGGAACCATAATGGCACGAAATGACCCTGGGATGTCCTATTTGTCGATATTTTGGCCAACTTGACACAAAAAGTTATCAAAATGGAAAGATACCAAAACTCACCATGGATCGAACATTGTGCCGAATGGCGCGAAATGAGCCTGGGATGTCATATTTGTCAATATTTTGGCCAATTTGAACCAAAAAGTTGACCAAAATGAAAAGATATCAAAACTCACCTTGGATCAAACATTGCACCAAATGGCCCGAAATGACCCTGGGATGTCATATTTGTCGATATTTGGGCCAATTTGACCCAAAAAGTTGATCAAAATGGAAAGTTACCAAAACTCACCTTGGATCGAACATTGCACCAAATGACCCGAAATGACCCTGTGATGTGATATTTGTCTTTATTTGAGCCGATATGGCCCAAGAAGTTGTCCAAAATGGAAAAATACCAAAACTCGCCTTGGATCGAACATTGCACCAAATGGCCCGAAATGACCCTGCAATGTCATATTTGTCAATATTTTGGCCAATTTGACCCAAAAAGTTGACCAAAATCGAAAGATACCAAAACTCGTCTTGGCTCGAACATTGCACCAAATGGCCCGAAATGACCCTGGGATGTCATATTTGTCGATATTTCGGCCAATTTGTCCCAAAAAGTTGACCAAAATGGAAAGATAGCAAAACTCACCTTGGATCGAACATTGCACCAAATGACCCGAAATGACCCTGCGATGTCATATTTGTCGATATTTTGGCCAATTTGACCCAAAAAGTTGACCAAAATGGAAAAATACCAAAACTCACCTTTGATCAAACATTGCACCAAATGGCCCAAAATGACACTGGGGTGTCATATTTGTCGATATTTTGACCAATTTGACCCAAAAAGTTGACCAAAATGGAAAGATACCAAAACTCACCTTGGATCGATCATTGCGCCAAATGTCCCGAAATGACCCTGAGATGTCATATTTGTCGATATTTTGGCCAATTTGACCCAAAAAGTAGACCAAAATGGATACCTGGTTTCCTATTAGTGTCTAATACAAACCATAGCTCTATCAGCAATATTTACTGAGATATAAGCCATCAAAATAAAGTGACTTTGAATTTGACCTTTCAAGGTCACTCAATGTCAAAGAAAATGTGATTTTTAGAATCACCAAACAGGTTTCCTGTTAGTGTCTAATACAAACCATAGCTATATTGGCAATATTTACTGATATAAGCCATCAAAGTAATGTGACCTTGAGTTTGACCTTTCAAGGTCACTCAAGGTCAAAGTAAATAAGATTTTTAGAATCTCCATACATGGTTTCCTATTAGTGTCTAATATAAACCATAGCTCTATCAGCAATATTTACTGAGATATAGGACATTAAATAAAGTGACCTTGAGTTTGACCTTTCAAGGTCACTCAATATCAAAGCAAATGCGACTTTTAGAATCACCATAACTGGTTTCCTATTAGTGTCTAATACAAACCATAGGTCTATCGGCAATATTTACTGAGATATAAGCCATCAAAGTAATGTGAC
>PIVK01000074.1 GCA_003354135.1 Rhodospirillales bacterium | reverse complement strand
CCTTGCTAGAAGAACTCACCAACAGAAGTCAGGACACGGGGCAGTGTATGCCACGAAGGCCCGAGAACAGGTCATGTATGGGGGCTAATTTGGGGGACTGCGTTCAAATCAAGAAAGCTGACTGTTTGTTTCTAGGCGGCAATTTAGAAAAAGTTGGCGGAGAGGCAGGGATTCGAACCCTGGGTGGGCGTAAACCCACAACGGTTTTCGAGACCGTCCCGTTCAACCGCTCCGGCACCTCTCCGCGGGACGCGGTTTTCTACACTCCCTCCGAGCCCGGTGTAAAGGGATCACTGGAGAACTTCGAACACCAAGCCCCCCGCCTCCGCCGTCCCCGGGGGCGCCCGGCGCGTAAGCCAGGAGGGGGGCGGCCTTCGGCGAGGCGCTCGAACAGTAGAGAGGGTCGCCGTCCTCGTAGCGCCCGGCCCCAGGAAGACACCGAGCGGCCAGGATGCTGTCTTGAAACAACAGCTTGAAGCCGCCGCCCGCGAGCAAAAGCCCCTGGGTCGAGACGACGAAAAGCAATGCGCCGGCAATGGCGAAGGGGTGGTGCATGGCCCCCCCGGAGGATCGGTCGCCTCATCCTAGCCATGCCCCCCAGAATTCCATGCCGCTTGACGCCCAAGACCGTTGACAACAACGGCTTAAGGGGTATAGTGCCGCCTCTTTTGGAGCGGTCGGACGCGGCTTGACGCGCGGGCCGCCTTTGGCTTTGGGGCCATAGGGGCACCGGGCCATGGGCTTTAGGGATTAAAGAAGCAATGTTCGCAGTCATTCAGACCGGCGGGAAACAATACCGCGTTGCCAAGGACGACATCATCAAGGTCGAGAAGCTGGCGGGCGACGCCGGCGAGACCATCGAGTTCGGCAAAGTTCTCATGGTGGGGGAGGACGGCAAGGCCCCCGCAGTGGGCACGCCTTTCGTCGACAGGACCTCCGTCTACGCCACGGTCCTTGAGCAGGCGAAGGCCGACAAGGTGCTGGTCTTCAAGAAGAAGCGCCGCCACAACTACCGCCGCACCAGGGGCCACCGCCAGCAGGTGACGGTGCTCAGGATTACCGACATCGGTGCCGCCGGCAAAGCCGCGCCAAAGAAGGCGGCGCCGAGGACAACCGAGGCAAAGCCGGTCGCCGAGACCAAGGCTGCTCCGGCCAAGAAACCGGCGGCGGAGAAGGCTGCTCCGGCCAAGAAACCGGCGGCGGAGAAGGCTGCTCCGGCCAGGAAGGCCGAGGCCAAGCCCGCAGCCGAGAAGAAGACGGCGCCCAAGAAGGTTGCCCCAAAGAAAGCCGCTGCGCCTAAGAAGGCGCCGGCCAAGAAGCCGGTCGCCGAGACCAAGGCCCCGGCCGAGAAGAAGGAGTAACCGGGCATGGCACATAAAAAGGCAGGTGGTTCGTCGCGTAACGGGCGTGATAGCGAGGGCCGGCGCCTGGGCGTTAAGAAGTATGGCGGCGAGGCCGTAATCCCCGGCAACATCATCATCCGCCAGCGCGGTACCAAGTACCATCCGGGCTCGGGCGTGGGGCTGGGCCGCGACCACACGATCTTCGCCACCGAGGACGGCAGCGTGAAGTTCGAGAAGAAGCGTGGCGGGCGGACCTTCGTTTCGGTGGATCCGGCTTCCTGAGCAGGACTGACGACCGGTCGATTTCTTATCCCAAGGGGAATGGCTGGCCATTCCCCTTTTTGATTCTGGGAACCATCCCGGAGACAGGACCATGAAGTTCCTCGATGAAGCCAAGATCTATGTGAAGAGCGGCGACGGCGGCGACGGCTGCATGAGCTTCCGCCGAGAGAAGTGCGTCGAGTTCGGCGGCCCGGACGGTGGGGACGGCGGGCGCGGCGGCAACGTGGTGGTCGAATGCGTGGAGGGACTCAACACGCTGATTGACTTCCGCTACCGGCAGCACTTCAAAGCCAAGCGCGGGGCCAACGGCTCGGGCCAGAACCGTACTGGTGCGGGCGCCCCCGACACGGTGATCAAGGTTCCCGTCGGCACCCAGATCCTGGACGAGACCAAGGAAATTCCGATCGCCGACCTGACCGAAGTGGGCCAGATGATCGTCCTGGCCCGGAGCGGCGACGGCGGCTTCGGCAACGCGCGCTTCAAGTCCTCGACCAATCAGGCACCCCGACGCGCCAACGAGGGCTATCCCGGCGAGGAACGCTGGGTCTGGCTACGCCTCAAACTCATTGCCGACGCCGGCCTGGTGGGCCTGCCCAACGCCGGCAAGTCGACCTTCCTCTCGGTGGTTTCGCGAGCCAAGCCCAAGATCGGCAACTACCCTTTCACCACGCGGCACCCCAACTTGGGGGTCGTGCGGGTGAACGACGACGACGAGTTCGTTCTGGCCGATATCCCAGGCCTCATCGAGGGGGCGCACGAGGGTCACGGACTTGGTGACCGTTTCTTGGGCCATATAGAACGCTGCAACATCCTGTTGCATCTCATTGACGGCACGGCGGAGGATCCGGCCCAGGCCTACCGCACCGTTCGCCACGAGATCGAGGCTTACGGAAACGGGCTTGAAGACAAGCCTGAGATCGTCGCGTTGAACAAGTGCGATGCGTTGACCGACGCAGACATTGCCGTCAAATGCTCCCAACTGTCCCAGGCCTGCGGCCGCCCGGCACTGGCGCTTTCCGCAGTGTCACGCAGCGGCGTGGAGGGCGTGTTGCGAAACCTATATTCAGTGGTCGACAAAATCCGCCGTGCAGAGAACCCCGAACCGGAAGGCTACGTGCCATGAGCCAGCACCGCACCACCACGGATCTTGCCGCCGGACGGCGCATAGTGGTCAAGGTCGGCTCGGCACTCCTGGTCGAGGAGACCTGCGGCACCGTACACCGCCAGTGGCTGGAGTCTCTGGCCGCCGACCTGGCGGACGCACGTGCCCGCGGCCAGGAGGTCGTCCTCGTCTCCTCGGGTGCCGTGACCGTCGGACGGCGCCACCTGAAGCTGAACACCGGTAGCCTTCGACTGGAAGAAAAGCAGGCCGCGGCGGCGACGGGCATGGTGCGTCTGGCCCACGCCTACCAGGAAGTGCTGGCCCACCACGACATGACGGTGGCCCAGATCCTGCTTACCCTGGACGACTCGGAAAACCGGCGGCGCTACATCAACGCGCGGAACACGATCGAGACCCTCCTGGGCCTGGGCGCCGTGCCGTTGATCAACGAAAACGACACGGTGGCCACCGACGAGATCCGCTTCGGCGACAACGATCGCCTGGCGGCCCGCGTCGCCGCCATGGCCGGTGCCGATACACTGGTTCTGCTGTCCGACATCGACGGTCTTTATACCGCCGACCCCCGGAAGAACGAGGAGGCCGAATACATCGCCGAGGTCCGCGAGATCACGCCCGAAATCGAGGCCATGGCGGGCGATCCCGGAACGGCGCATGGCTCGGGCGGCATGGTGACCAAGTTGGCCGCAGCCAAAGTCTGCCTCGGCGCCGGTTGCCGCATGGTGATCTCTCACGGCGCCGAGCTTCATCCCTTGAAGCGCATCATCGACGGCGAACGCGCCACCTGGTTCCTACCAAGCGCCAGCCCGGCGGCAGCCCGCAAACGCTGGATCTCCGGCTCGCTCAAGCCTGCGGGAACCATCGTGATTGACGACGGCGCCAAGAAAGCCCTGGCCAAGGGCGGCTCCCTGCTGCCCATCGGCGTAACCGTGGTCAAAGGCACCTTCGAGCGCGGTGCGGCGGTGGTGGTCGAGGACACGCGAGGGCGCGAGATCGCCCGCGGCCTCGTCGCCTATCCGGCCGGAGACGCCAAGCGCATCGCCGGTCACAAGAGTGATGAATTCGAGGGTCTTCTGGGTTACCGTGGCCCCGATGAACTGATCCACCGGGACGATCTGGTCCTGGGTTGAGGGGAAAAGAAACCATGACCATCGTCGACGTAGGGGATATCCCGGCATTGATGCGAGATATGGGACAAGCCGCCAAGGCTGCCGCCGGCAAGCTCGCCACCGCCTCGACCGATGCCAAGGATACGGCGCTCGGCGCCATGGCTGTCGCCATCCGTGCTGGAGCCGCGAACCTCAAGGAAGCCAACGCCAAGGACATGGCGGCGGGCGAGGAGAAGGGCTTAAGCAAGGCGCTCCTCGACCGGCTGCTGCTGACCGACGATCGCATCGAGTCCATGGCCAAGGGGCTCGAGGACATCGCCGCTCTGCCCGACCCGGTCGGCTCCGTGATGGCGGAATGGGACCGGCCCAACGGGCTTAGAATCTCCCGGGTTCGGATCCCCCTGGGCGTCATCGGCGTCATCTACGAGAGCCGCCCCAACGTGACGGCCGACGCCGGCGGGCTCTGCCTCAAGGCGGGCAACGCGGTGATTTTGCGCGGTGGATCGGAAAGCTTCCATTCTTCGTCGGCTATTATGGCCTGCATGGGGACGGGCCTTGCCGAGGCGGGCCTACCCGAGGCCGCTATCCAGTTGGTGCCAACGCGGGACCGGGCCGCCGTGGGCGAGATGCTGACCATGACCGAGGCCATCGATGTCATCGTGCCTCGCGGCGGCAAGTCGTTGATCGAGCGCATTACGGCCGAGAGCAAGATCCCTCTCTTCAAGCATCTGGAGGGCATCTGCCATACCTACGTCCATGCCGCCGCCGACCCCGGCAAGGCGTGCGACGTGGTGGTCAATTCCAAGATGCGCCGCACCGGCATCTGCGGCACCATCGAGACCTTGCTCGTCGACCGCGCGGTCTACAAGGACATGCTGCCCCTCATCATTGAGGCTTTGCGCGACAAAGGCTGTTCCATCCGCGGCGACGCGGACGTGCAGGCATTGGACGGCTCGGTCGAACCGGCCACAGATGAGGACTGGGACACCGAATACCTGGACGCCATCCTGTCGGTGAAGGTGGTGGACGGGGTCGACGAGGCCATCGCCCACATCGCCGCCCACAGCTCGGATCATACCGAATCCATCCTTACCGAGGACGCGGCGGCGGCGGAGACCTTCACCCGCGAAGTGGACAGCGCCATCGTCATGGTCAACGCCTCGACCCAGTTCGCCGATGGCGGCGAGTTCGGCATGGGGGCCGAGATCGGCATTTCGACCGGCAAGATGCACGCCCGCGGGCCGGTCGGCGTCGAACAGCTGACCAGTTTCAAGTATGTGGTGCGCGGGACGGGCCAGTGCCGGCCGTAAGGCGAATCGGCTTGCTGGGCGGGTCTTTCAACCCGGCTCACGACGGGCACCGGCACATCAGCCTGGAAGCGTTGAAGCGCCTGCGTCTCGACGAGGTTTGGTGGCTGGTCTCGCCGCAGAACCCCTTGAAGCCCACCCGGGGTATGGCGCCACTGGACGCCCGTATCGCAATGGCCCGGAAGGTGGCCGTCGATGCGCGGATTCACGTTTCGGCCCTCGAAAAGGACCTGGGCACCCGCTATACCGCCGACACCATCAGGGCCCTCGTCGAACGCTTCCCCGATGTGTGTTTCGTTTGGCTGATGGGGGCCGACAACCTGATCCAGATGCCGCGCTGGCACTGTTGGACATCGATCTTTTACACAGTTCCCATTGCGGTTTTCGCCCGCCCTACGTATTCTCGAAGGGCGTTGTCCTCGCGGGCAGCGCGGCGGTTCGCGCGGGCCCGGGTCCGAAGGACGCGGGCGGGCGCCCTGGCAGGGAGGAGACCCCCGGCCTGGGTGTTTCTGCAGATCCCGGCCCATCCTGAATCCGCGACCCGAATTCGGGCGCGGTCGGAAAGACGGGGCCAGATACGCGAGACGTCCGGTTGAACAAAAACACAAGGAGCCGACAATAAGTCCGCAATCGAAGCAGAGACCAAACTCCGGCGCCACGCTGGACTTGGTCCACGCATCCCTCGATGACGACAAGGCTGAAGATGTCACCGTCATCGACCTCATGGGCAAGAGTTCTCTTGCCGACTATCTGGTCATTGCCACCGGCACCTCACGGCGGCACGTTGGCGCCATGGCCGACCACCTCCGGGGAAAGATGAAGGCCTCGGGCATCCAGGGTGTTTCCGTCGAAGGCATGCCCCAGTGCGACTGGGTGCTGGTCGACGGGGGTGACGTGATCATCCACCTCTTCCGCCCCGAAGTGCGCGAGTTCTACAGCCTGGAGAAGATGTGGACCTCGCCGGAGAACCCGGAAATGGCGGGGGCTCCGGTCTGAGCCGATGCGGTTCCTCATTGCTGCCGTGGGTCGCGCCAAGGCCGGGCCCGAACGGTCGCTCTACGATCACTACGCCGGGCGCATCTCCCCTCCCCCCGTCCTCAAGGAGGTGGAGGAGAAACGCGCTCTTAAGCCCCCCGAGCTGAAGAAGCGTGAGGCCGAGCTCCTGTTGGGCGCGATCCCGGACGGCGCCACGGTGGTGGCGCTGGACGAGCGCGGCAAAGGGCTGTCCAGCCGCCGGTTGGCGGAGCTGATCGGGCGCTGGCGCGACGAGGGGGTCCGCAACCTCGCTTTCGTCATCGGCGGCGCCGATGGTCTGGATGACACGGTGCGCAGCCGGGCCGGCCTGGTTTTGGCCCTGGGAGCCCCCACCTGGCCCCATATGCTGGTTCGCGGCCTCATTGCCGAGCAGCTCTTTCGGACCCAGTGCATCCTCTCAGGCCATCCCTATCATCGGGATTAGACCCAAGAACGATGCTGACGGAGTCGATCCCCGATCCGGCCTGTCGAGGGCGGAAGAATGCTTTCTGCTCCGCTTGTTCAGCTTATACTAAGGTGCGGTGATAATGACCCATAGAGACGGCTTCCCCTGATTTTTGGCTAGGAGCACGCATCGAAGCGATGTGAGGCATCGGGAGATGCGTGCGACGCGGTCCAAAAGTCAGGGGAAGCCGCCGTTCCGGTCGCTTAT
>PIVK01000172.1 GCA_003354135.1 Rhodospirillales bacterium | reverse complement strand
TTGGACGACGTCAAGATGGGAGGCGAGCTGTGTTTCCTGCCCCCCTTTTTTCGGATCCTGAGGCAGGAGGGAGCGAGTATCGGGCTCCTCTTCACTTCGGCGGCCAAGAACTATGCCTATGTCCCCCTCCTCTTCCGACAAAACATCATGGCCGTAATCCCGAATGCGGTTGTAGTTACTGCCTCGTCGCCAGGCAACACGGCTGCGGAACAACTGAAACTTGCTGCGCGAGGTCTGGGCCCGAATGGCCTCCTTGTTTCTTGCGTGGGCATTCCTAAGCTGATCGGCACCCCCTACCGCCATATGCGGGCACCCCAAGACCAGTTCCATGCTGACTTCCGGTGGTTGAGCCTGCAATGTGACTTGGTCGCCAGTGAAGCTGCGCAGCTGTTCAGTCACCTGAATGCCGAGCAGGCTGACGATATTGCCCGGACCTTCGTTGAGGGTCTGGGTAAGGTCTTCAAGGGCGACGGTGCTAGTGGTCGCCGCATCCCTAGGCTCCGGAGCCAGGATAGCCAAGTCAAATGTCTCTTGGCCAAGTACACCTTAAGGTGCAGAGTCGATCACCTGGGTCGGGCTTTGCCGAGCGTGGTTGTGGCGAATGCTTCTACGCGGGTGGGAGAGATGACGAGGGCGGTCCTGCTGGAGGCCATGGGCCCGGTCCTTGCAGGCGGTGGCACGCGGCCTCACTCTCCCTCCGTCTTGAGGAGATGTTTCCTTCCGGAGTGCCTCTCTGGGTGGGGAATCGGCTCTCATTTGGTAAACCCGGCTCAGTTTGTCAAGTCGCTGCAGGTGTTCGATCGACATGTCATGAAGCTCGAGGTGTTTGCACGGTCCCATTCCGCTACGCTCCCCTTTTGGCTCCGCCTCTTCGTTGAGGCTCGCGAGGCCCGCCTGGGACCGCCTTCTGAGCTGACAGAGACCCGGCTTGAGCGCCTGGCGAACGATGACATTGATATCGTGAACGGTGCCTTCAGTACGCAGGCCGACAGCTCTGCGGCGAGACTCCGCTCCATGCGCAAGTGTCAACCTCAGGGCCTCCGGGTGGACGCTCCGAATCCCCTTCAGACCCCCATACGGGCTACTCCAGCTGCCCCGGCCGCGCAGTCTTCGCCAGTCTTGGTATTAAGCCGTGCATCTTTGGCTAGCATGAACGTCTCGTCCAAGAGTATGGCTACTGCTATTTACAACCGTGAGTTTGATGCGATCCGAGAAGATGTGAGCACCTCAAGGAAGGGCCAAGTTTCGCTGCTTCAGGGGGCCCACCATGGCGCTGGCCGGCTTTTCTCTGCGATTCCCATGGCCAAGGCCTTTGTGGCCCCAGCGGCGGTTCTGAGCACCAGTCTACGTATTTCCATGGGCCTGGAGGTCGTCAGCCCGGGCCACCCCCATACGTGTGGCTCTCATGGGGGCTTTGCTGGTCCCATTGGTAGTAGAGCTAGTCACATCAAATCCTGCTCTGGGCTTGGTCGAGGCATTAGGGCCCATGACGCCGTGAAAAACACGCTGGCTCATATGGCCCATGAGTGTGGCATGACGGCTGCGATCGCCAACACGGAGCAAGTCATCCGTGCGGGTGGCATGGAGTGGAGGAGCGACGTTCTCGTTCAGAATGGGCAGGAGTCCTTTGCGCTTGATGTCAAGATTATTAACCTTGACTGCGATTCTTACCTGCGGTCCAGGGACCCGTC
>PIVK01000171.1 GCA_003354135.1 Rhodospirillales bacterium | reverse complement strand
AACTAGGTACTGACTTACACTGGGGTGAACCATGGTGCCTGGTTATGAAAATTGGCACTCAGCCAACTTTAAAGTGATGAGTCAGCAGTTTTTGATTTTTGGGGTTTTGTGCAACTCTTCTACTCATTTATGGGCTAGCAAGTTCAAACTTGGTACTAAGGTAAGATGAGGTAAATTGTGATGCCTGGGGATGGAAATTGGCACTCTGCCAACTTTGCTGAGTCAGCAGAAATGATGACATAATGACCGGAAATGATGTCATAATGACTGGAAGTAACTCTAGCAGACCGGAAGTGATGTCATAATGACCAGAAGTGACTCCAGTAGACTGGAAGTGATGTCATAATGACCGGAAGTGACTCCAGTAGACCGGAAGTGATGTCATATTGACCGGAAGTTATGTCATAATGACCGGAAGTGATGTCATAATGACCGGAAGTTATGTCATAATGACCGGAAGTCACTCCAGCAGACCGGAAGTGATGTCATAATGACCGGAAGTGACTCCAGTAGACTGGAAGTGATGTCATACTGACCGGAAGTGATGTCATACTGACCGGAAGTGATGTCATAATGACCGGAAGTGACTCCAGCAGACCGGAAATTATGTTATAATGACCGGAAGTGACTCCAGTAGACCAGAAGTGATGTCATAATGACCGGAAGTGATGTCATAATGACCGGAAGTGACTCAAGCAGACCGGAAGTGATGCCATAATGACTGGAAGTGATGCCATACTGACTGGAAGGTATGCCATACTGACTGGAAGTGATGTCATAATGACCGAAAATGATGTCATAATGACTGGAATTTACTCCAGCAGACCGGAAGTGATGTCACAATAATGACCGGAAGTGATGTCATTATGACCGGAAGTGACTCCAGTAGGCCGGAAGTAATGTCATACTGACTGGAAGTAATGTTGTAATGACTGTGAGTGATGTCATAATGATTCGAAGTGACTCCAGCAGACAGGAAGTGATGTCATAATGACCAGAAGTGACTACATTAAGTGATATCATACTGACCAGAAGTGATGTCATCATGACCGGATGTGATGTCATAATGACCGGAAGTGTCTCCAGCAGACCGGAAGTGGACTTTATGATTTAATATTTGGCCGAGAGGCTCTTTTCTAGTTATTATAGTTTCTTCTCCACAACATTTTGTCCAGCTATAGAAATCTACTCTGTTTGATGTAGGAGGCTAATATTTTGCATGTTAGTAAACCCTAACCCAAAGTTGACGTTCCTAAATTTTTTTGGCACACGGCCAATTTTAAGGGGGTGTATTGCGCAATAACAGTTTCGGCTTGTCCAGCCTTAGAAATCCATATGGATTGATGTAGGAGGTTGATATTTAGCATGTTGGTAGATACTGACCCACATTAGTCCATATTGAAACTTTTTGGCAGCCAGCCAACTTGAAGGTAGGTATTGCGCAATAACAATTTTGGCCTTATCCAGCCATAGAAATCAACACTGTTTGATGTAGGAGGCTAATATTTGGCATGTTAGTAAACCCTGACCCAAAGTTGACGTTCCTGAATTTTTTTGGCATCCAGCCAATTTTAAGGGGGTGTATTGCGCAATAACAGTTTTCGGCTTGTCCAGCTTTGAAACCTATATGATTTGATGTAGGAGGTTTATATTTAGCATGTTGACAGATACTGACCCACATTAGTCCATATTAAA
>PIVK01000170.1 GCA_003354135.1 Rhodospirillales bacterium | reverse complement strand
GTGCGTGCCGAGGACCTGAACCGCCGCGTTGCCGCCGGAATCGGTCAGAACAACCTCGATCTCGTTTTCATCGAGGATCCTGAACCCGTAAACGAAGACCGCTGTCGAACCGTTGCCGTTGTACGGCCCTGATCTGGTCGTTGGGGAGGGGACGGTCATGAAGCGGGTTCCTTGTGATTGGCTCAACACTTATGTCACGACATTGATTTTTAAACAACCACCTATTTACCCGGATCGAAGATAACTTCGCGCGGCCGCGTGTCCTCGCCCCCTACGCCCAATGCGCGTCGTCGGCGGCCTTGAAGTCCCGAAGGTCTTCCGTCGCCTGACCCATGACCCGGGCCGTCAGCTCGTTGGATCGCCGCCGCAGTCCGCCGATTTGCGCCCAGAGCGCCGAGGCGTCGGTGTCTTCGGCCTGCTCCTCGGCCGCCCAGGATGTTTCGCCGGTAAGCGCCCCGAAGGCATCCGCCGCCCAGGCCAGGGCATCGGCATATCCGGACGGGTCCGGCACCGCTTGCAGCGCCTTGTGCGCCAGCGCCGCCGAACGGGCCGTGGTGTTGCGCTGTTGGACTTCGGTCAACAGGGCCAGGATACGCCGGGCGGCTTCGTCGTCGACGGCCTGGACCTGCACCGTTTGCAGATCCGCCTTCGGCATGGCGGGACGCGGATCGGCAATATTTCCCGTCTCTTCGTCGGGCACCAGGCGCACACCGTCCGCCACCCGCGCCGTCTCGCAGTCCGGATGCAGTTCCGCGACGTTCGGGACGCCGTCCTCGTACCAAGCAAGCACGAGGCCGTTTTTTACGCAGATTTGGGTCATAATCCTGTATCGATGTAGGCACCTGCGTTGCCCTCCCTGTTCACGGCGGGATTGGTGGTGGTGTAGGTGGCACCCTCTACCGCCAGGACATAGCCGTGGCGGCTGGCGTGGATATCCGTAGACGCGTTGCCGTTGACGGTGACGGATGATGCCAGTGCGGTAGTAGAGTTGTGGGTGCAGAAAATGCCGTAGCTGCCGTTATTTTCCACCCTTGCCGACGAGGACAAGTGGAACATCGCCCCTCTAGCCACGTATACACCGTAGGAACCGTTGCCGGAAATCCGGGCAGACGCACCCGAAACCCTGGCCACGCTATCGCCTTGGACGTATATTCCAATACCCAGGTTATACGCTATAACGCCGTTGCTGGAACTAAAAGTGCTACCCCACGAAGGCATAACCCCGTGGCCTACGTTCCCGGCGATCTTACAATCGTGCGCTGACATATAGCCCTCATCATTAATGACTACACCACCGCCCCCTCCACCTGTCACAACCATATCTGCTACAGATACCGCCCCCGCATATGAAATATATACTCCGGTTGAATAGGTATTACTAACTGTCAGGTCATACCCTTGGACAGTGCCCATATACACCAGGAGCGAACGCCTCCAACCATGCGTACCAACATTTAATTCCGCATCAAGATAGTGTACTGGCTTGTTCAGATAAAAACACGTTTGGGAAGTGGATGTACTGACCAAGGCCACATTCCTAATACGAAGATGCCCATACTCTCCGAAGGTAAAGCCGTTAACGTCTGCCGCCGAAAAGTCAACTACTGTATTCAGCGCCTTCGCTGTGCCGTTGTTGATGTTCCCGCCCGAAAAACTGGAATTGCGGTCAGTGTTGGTGATGGTGATCCGACTATTTGCCGC
>PIVK01000169.1 GCA_003354135.1 Rhodospirillales bacterium | reverse complement strand
GAAGCGGGCTATGAGGGCATGGACGCGTTCTCGTTCCGGGTGACCGACGGGCGGGGTCTGTCCAGCGTTGCGACGGTCGATGTCGATGTCCGTTCCGGGAACATCGAGCCGGAGTTCCAAGTCAACTCCTACACGACGAACAACCAATCTCACTCCTCCGTCACGGCCTTGTCCGGCGGCGGTTTCGTCGTGACCTGGGAAGGGACTGGGGATGGTGACTATGATGGCATTTACGGCCAGCGGTTTGACGCTGCCGGGGATGCGATGGGGGACGAGTTCCCGATCAACTCCTACACGGCGAACGACCAAGAGTACCCCTCCGTCACGGCCTTGTCCGACGGCGGTTTCGTCGTGACCTGGGAATCCGATGGGCAAGATGGTGACGGTTATGGCATTTACGGCCAGCGGTTTGACACTGACGGGAAGATGGTGGGGGACGATTTCCCGATCTCCACCTACACGGCGAACGACCAATATGGCTCCTCCGTCACGGCCTTGTCCGGCGGCGGTTTCGTCGTGACCTGGCAATCCGATGGGCAAGATGGTGATGATAGTTGGGAGTCTAGCATTTACGGCCAGCAGTTTGACACTGACGGGAAGATGGTGGGAGACGATTTCCCGATCTCCACCTACACGACGGACAGGCAAAACGACTCCTCCGTCACGGCCTTGTCCGGCGGCGGTTTCGTCGTGACTTGGTCCTCCTATAGTCAAGATGGTGACGGTCATGGCATTTACGGTCGGCGGTTTAACGAAAATGGGGATCCGGTGGGAGACGAGTTCCCGATCTCCACCTACACGACGAGCGGCCAAAGGTTCCCCTCCGTCACGGCCTTGTCCGACGGTGGATTCGTCGTGACCTGGTCCTCCTATGGGCAAGATGGTGACGGTTCTGGCATTTACGGCCAACGGTTTGACTCTGTCGGGAAGGCGGTGAGGTCGGAGTTCCCGATCAACACCTACACGACGAACGACCAATATGACCCCTCCGTCACGGCCTTGCCCGACGGCGGTTTCGTCGTGACCTGGCAATCCGATGGGCAAGATGGTTCCGGTTCTGGCATTTACGGCCAGCGGTTTGACGCTACCGGGAGGATGGCGGGAGACGAGTTCCCGATCAACACCTACACGACGGACAACCAAAGGACCCCCTCCGTCACGGCCTTGTCCGACGGCGGTTTCGTCGTGACCTGGGAATCCGACGGGCAAGATGGTGACGGTTATGGTGTTTACGGTCAGCGGTTTGACGCAAATGGCTGCCCGGCCGGGCTATTCCTGACCGGCAGGCAAGGCAACGATTTCCTGTCCGGCGGGAGCGGCGACGAAACCTTCCTCGGCCTGGCCGGTGACGACCGGATGATCGGCAACGGCGGTGACGACATGCTTGATGGCGGCGAAGGTGACGATGTCCTCGACGGCGGTGCGGGCAACGACATTCTGGACGGCGGGACGGGCTTGGACGTTGCCGAGTACGAAGGCGTTCTGGCGGACTACGACGTGCTCTACGATGGCGCCAGCGGGATCTTCACGGTGACCGACACGGCGGACGGCAGCGAGGGCAGTGACACGCTCACCAACGTGGAGACGCTTCGCTTCTCGGACGGCGATGTGGATCTCGCGAACCCGGTTGCGGCGTTCGAGTCCGTGGCGGTGCTCCAGGTGGACGGTTCGGCGTCATGGAAGCTGACGGCTGACGGCGGCGCCGG
>PIVK01000168.1 GCA_003354135.1 Rhodospirillales bacterium | reverse complement strand
GTGCGTGCCGAGGACCTGAACCGCCGCGTTGCCGCCGGAATCGGTCAGAACAACCTCGATCTCGTTTTCATCGAGGATCCTGAACCCGTAAACGAAGACCGCTGTCGAACCGTTGCCGTCGTACGGGCCCGATCTGGTCGTTGGGGAGGGGACGGTCATGAAGTGGGTTCCTTGTGATTAGATCAACACTTATGTCACGATATTGATTTTTAAACAACCCCCATTTACCCGGATCGGAGATAACTTCGCGCGGCTGTGTGTCTTCGCCCCCTACGCCCAATGCGTGTCGTCGCCGGCCTTGAAGTCCCGAAGGTCTTCCTTCGCCTGACCCATGACCCGGGCCGTCAGCTCGTTGGATCGCCGCCGCAGTCCGTCGATTTGCGCCCAGAGCGCCGAGGCGTCGGTGTCTTCGGCCTGCTCGTCGGCCGCCCAGGATGTTTCGCCGGTAAGCGCCCCGAAGGCATCCGCTGCCCAGGTCATGGCATCGGCATATCCGGACGGGTCCGGCACCGCTTGCAGCGCCTTGTGCGCCAGCGCCGCCGACCGGGCCGTGGTGTTGCGCTGTTGGACTTCGGTCAACAGGGCCAGGATACGCCGGGCGGCTTCGTCGTCGCCGGCCTGGACCTGCGCCGTTTGCAGGTCCGCCTTCGGCATGGCGGGACGCGGATCGGCAATATTTCCCGTCTCTTCATCTGGCGCCAAACGCACACCGTCCGCCACCCGCGCCGTCTCGCAGTCCGGATGCAGCGCCGCCACGTCCGGGACATTGTCCTTGTACCAGGCGAGCACGAGGCCGTTTTTCACGCAGATTTTGGTCATGATCCTGTCTCCCTAAGCATCGATATAGCCACCTTCGTTACCCTCCGTGTTCACGGCGGGGCTGGTGGTCCCATAGACACCCCCTATCGCGTAGACATAACCGTAGCGACTGGCGTAAATGTCCACAGATGTATTGTTGTTGACAGTGGTGGATGAGGTCAGGTGAGCAACAGAGCCTATGGAGCAGATAATACCATAACCGCCATTGTTGCTTACCTCTGCCGACGCGCCTAAGTAGACCGACGACCCCCTAGACAAAAATATTCCGGTTTCCCCGTTATTGGAAACCCTGGCAGTCGAGCCCCAAACTCTTATTGTGCTATTGCCTTGAACGTACGCCCCATCAGCTAGGTTATACACCATAACTCCATAATTGGAACTAAAGGTACTGCCCCACGAAAGCGCGACCCCGTGGCCTACGTTACCAGCGATCTTACAATCGTGCGCTGACACGTAACTCGCATCATTAATGACTAGTCCGCCTCCCCCTCCACCTGTCACGACCAGATTCTTCATAGCTACCGATCCCGCATATGATACATATACTCCGTTTGTATTGGCATTACTCATTGTCAGGCCGTCGCCATTGACAGTACCTACAAACACAACAAGCGAATGGTGCCAGCCGTGCGTACCAACGTCTAATTCCGCCTCAAGATGATGCACTGCCCTGTCCAGATAAAAGCACCTACCGGAAATGGATGTACTGATCAGGGCCACATTCCTAATACGAAGGTGTCCATACTCTCCGAAGGTGAAGCCGTCCGCATCTGCCGCCGAAAAGTCAACTACTGTATTCAGCGCCTTCGCTGTGCCGTTGTTGATGTTCCCGCCCGAAAAACTGGAATTGCGGTCAGTGTTGGTGATGGTGATCCGACTATTTGCCGC
>PIVK01000167.1 GCA_003354135.1 Rhodospirillales bacterium | reverse complement strand
CCTCCTGGTCTTCTAAAGTCACTTCCTGTTGAAAATAGGCTGCTTCCTGTTATTGAGGTCACTTCCTGTTTCCATGAGTCACTTCCTGTTTACAACAGTGCACTTCCAGTCACTATGGCAACACTTCCTGGTCTTCTGGAGTCACTTCCTGTTGAAAATAGGCTACTTCCTGTTATTATAAGGTCACTTCCTGTCTCCAGGAGTCATTTCCTGTTTACAATAGAGCACTTCTGGTTACAATAGAGCACTTCCAGTCACTATGGCATCACTTCCTGGTCATCTAGAGACACTTCCTGTTGAAAATAGGCTACTTCCTGTTATTTTGAGGTCACTTCCTGTCATCAGGAGTCACTTCCTGTTTACAACAGACCATTTTTGGTCACTATGGCATCACTTCCTGGTCTTCTGGTCATTTACAGTTGAAAATAGGCTACTTCCTGTTATTATGATGTCACTTCCTGTCTCCAGCAGTCACTTCCTGTCTCCCAGAAGTCACTTCCTGTTTACAACAGAGGACTTCCAGTCACTATGGCATCAATTCCTGATCTTATGGAGTCACTTCCTGTTGAAAATAGGCTACTTCCTGTTATTATGAGGTCACTTCCTGTCTCCAAGAGTCACTCCTGTTTACAACAAAGCGCTTCTGGTCACTATAGCATCACTTCCTGGTCTTCTGGAGTAACTTCCTGTTGAAAATAGGCTACTTCCTGTTATTGTAAGGCACTTCCTGTTTCCAGGAGTCACTTCGTGTTTACAATACAGCACTTCCGGTCACTATTGCATCACTTCCTGGTCATCTAGAGACACTTCCTATTGAAAATAGGCTACTTCCTGTTATTTTGAGGTCACTTCCTGTCATCAGGAGTCACTTCCTGTTCACAACAGACCACTTTCGGTCACTACTGCATCACTTCCTGATCTTCTGGAGTCATGTACAGTTGAAAATAGGCTACTTCCTGTTATTATGATGTCACTTCCTGTCTCCAGCAGTCACTTCCTGTCTCCAGGAGTCACTTCCTGTTTACAACAGAGAACTTCCGGTCACTATGGCATCAATTCCTGGTCTTCTGGAGTAACTTCCTGTTTAAAATAGGCTACTTCCTGTTATTATGAGGTCACTTCCTGTTTCCATGAGTCACTTCCTGTTTACAATAGAGCACTTCCCATTACAATAGAGCACTTCCGGTCACTATGACATCACTTCCTGGTCTTCTAAAGTCACTTCCTGTTAAAAATAGGCTACTTCCTGTTACTATGAGGACACTTCCTGTCTCCAGGAGGCACTTCCTGTTTACAATATAGCACTTCCGGGTACAATAGAGTACTTCCGGTCACTATGGCATCAATTCCTGGTCTTCTGGAGTCACTTCCTGTTGAAAATAGCTACTTCCTGTTGTTATGAGGTCACTTCCTGTTACAGAGAGTCACTTCCTGTTTACAGTAGAGCACTTTCGGTTACAATAGAGCACTTCTGGTCACTATGACATCACTTCCTGGTCATCTAGACATACTTCCTGTTGAAAATAGGCTACTTCCTGTTATTATGAGGTCACTTCCTGTCATCAGGAGTCACTTCCTGTTTACAACAGACCATTTTTGGTCACTATAGCATCACTTTATGGTCTTCTGGAGTCATTTACAGTTGAAAATAGGCTACTTCCTGTTATTATGATGTCACTTCCTGTCTCCAGTGGTCACTTCCTGTTCCACAGAGTCACTTCCTGTTTACAACTGGCCT
>PIVK01000166.1 GCA_003354135.1 Rhodospirillales bacterium | reverse complement strand
CCGGGAATATAGGCTATACTCACAACTGCGAGTCAACTGAATGCAATAGTTCTCCCAACACTAAATCAGTCATGTGTTGTCCGGGAATGTAAGCTCTACTCACAACTATGAATCAACTACATGCACACTTTGTGGTAGGTCACTTACCTGTTGGGTAGTGTCCCATTCTGGGACTCGAAGTTGTCTCCAACTTCGAACATGTATTCTTGTAGTGAGTAAAGTATCACTCTTCGGAACCCTAAAGGAAAGGTTGTTAACACAGTGAATAGCACTGAATTATTTAACTCCTACGACACTTGTGTGTGTGTAGTGGTTGACGGCTGGAAGAGTCACGTATTCACGATCCAGATACGGTAGCCGCGACAATATGTGTATCACTTAAGTGTCTAAGAGTATCATTTTAGTATCGTCAGTAATGTTTATGTCTTTATAGCCATTCGTTTTGTCACGGTTTCTTTTCCCGTGGAAGTATTCAGTAAAAGAATATCACTTCTTCTTCGTGTCACCCATCTGGTACAGAGATACCCAAACATCCGTACCAGAGTGCCTGATAATCAGTTCCAGGTGAGGAGTAGTAGCCCAGAGTGGACTACGCATCGGTGGTAAACGACAACAGGTTGTTTTTAGTCAGGCACAGAGACAGTTCCCTTACAGGGCAAGGGAACCTCATCTCAAATGAGCAGAGACCTAGTGAGCTGGTGCTCAAGGGTACGGGAACGACCGAAGGTGTAAAAGAGACACACAGGGAAGTATGGAGCAAACGACGGGAAGTCCTTGGCCCAGTCATGGCCAAGCTAACAGGAATTATGGGCCTAGAGACACAGATATCTACGGTCGCTTGGGAGGTGACTACTTAGGCAGAACTCATCCTAATTTTTGCACTAACTCTTGCGGTGTACGTAACTGGATCGTGATTACGTGACTCTTCCCCACCGCCAACCGCTGTGCCAGGTCCTATTAAAGGGTCGCTACACAGTAGTCAAACAATTGATACTATTCAGTATGTTAACAGTCCTTGGGTTAGGGTTAGGGTTAGGGTTAGGGTTAGGGTTAGGGTCGTGAGGAATAAGCGCACCAGAGCGTGCATATATTGGACTAGAACAGTTACCTGTGGAGTAATGGTCTAGTTAAACTTGATGTTAAGATATGTTTATGTATATACACCCATATGGTGTATATATATAGTCTAGTGTTGTATGTACACCAATATGGGTGTACATTTATATTTACTTGTCATGATATATGTTCACGGTTTGTTCAAATGGTTTTCAAACATTTGAACCAAACTTCAAATATTTAAACTAAACTTATTCGAGCGAGCATAATTACGCCGAGAGTTAAGCCGAGTACTTACTAAGTAATGAATAGAATTGAATTCACCGTCTTGTTTCCCAACCACATAATTGCATTACATGGACTAGCACTCCAGATTAAACCTTAAGTCCTACTTGTTGTGAAGATCATCTGAAAAGGGAATATAATTATGTAGTAGATGTACACCGATAGGGTGTACATATATGTAGTAGTCGTTCAGTACACTAATAGAGTGTACATACACGTAGTAGTAGTTCAGTATGTGTTAAGTTACGCTTGTGTATATACACCTACAGGTGGTATATACATTCTAGTGTTGTATGTACACCAAGAAGTGTGTACATTTATATGTTGCGTGTTACCATCAGGGTGCATTTACCTGATGCGTTGTGACATCACGGTTTATTCAAATATTTGAACCAAAGTTA
>PIVK01000165.1 GCA_003354135.1 Rhodospirillales bacterium | reverse complement strand
ATCATCGCCATTCCGCCATTGACGTGCAAGGTCTGGCCGGTGACATAAGCCGCCTCTTCGCTGGCGAGGAAAACCACGCCCGCCGCCACGTCCTCCACCGTCCCCAGCTTGCCGCTGGGCGTTCGTCATGGGCGTGACGATGAATCCAGGAGCCACGCAATTGACCGTGATGCCGCGGGGGGCGGGCGCCGTCCGGTTCCGGATCAGAAGGCCAGGACGAGGCTGGTGGTGATGCCCCAACCGTTGTTGTCGACCGTCGCCGCGTCCTCCTCATCGTAGCCGGCAAACATCAGGTCGGCGGCAACGATGACGCCCGGGCCCAGGGTGTAGGTGCCACCGACGACGGTGTACGCGGTTTTGTCGTCACCGTCATCAACCAGGTGTTTAGCTCTCGCACGGCTGCGAGACACGCCCACCCCGTAGGGGCCGGCGGCGTAAGTCAGGCCGACGCTCCATTGCCTGCCGTCCACGTTGATATCCAGGCCGGTTTTGTTCTCAACATCGTACTGGATATACCCGCCGCCGAGGGTGAATCCGGCGTAGGAGAGGCTTAGGCCGCCGCGGAGAGACTTAAACTTAGCGTAGGGTGCCAAGACCTTATTGCGTTTATAATAGCCGACGTCGGCACCGACCTTGATGCCGCCCAGGGTGTTGTCGTAGGCGAGCGCAACGCTATAACTGGTCTTTACGTTTTTGCCCCCGGGCTGGGTTATCAGATAGCCGTAATCGATGTGCGGGTTGAAGGTGAGGCCGATGCCGAAGCCATTGAAACGCGACGACAGGTAGGTGATGCGGCTCATGTTCATCTCGTCGCTGGTTGTGCTGATGTTCTGGGCGTGAACCCCGTGTGGCGGGAGAATAAAAGAGTTCGGTCGTATCTCCGAGACCCCCCCGCCGTCGACGTTGATCATGCCGCTGATCGGGGCCTTGTGGCCGAGCAGGGCGGTGGCGCCCTCTTCCCGACCGAGGATCAGGGTGCCGAGCGACGGGCTGACGACCTTGGCGTAAACCTCGTCTACGGTGAAATTGTCGGGGTCGTCGGTGTTCAACTCGACCTGGGCCGAGACGGTGATGCCGTTGTCGAGCTTGGCCGAGCCCTTGAAGTGGATCTCGGAAGTCTGCTTCTGGTCCCAATTTTTGATCTCACCGGGAGGGGTGTCAGCGGCGCTGATTCTGCCGTTGGCCTCGAAATCGCTGTCGTTTTCGACGTAGCCGAAGGTCTGCGCCATGAAGCCGCCGAGGCCGAGCTTGATTGGATCGGAGGCCCGGGCGCCCGGGGCCACGACCACGGAGGCGGCGATAAGGGCGGCTGTCCCCAAAAAGACCTTTCTCATGACTTTCCCTTTAAGTCCCCTTTGTTGCCTCGCGGTCCAACGAACATCTCCGGCCCATTCAAGACTTCGACAGAACGACGGGATCACCGGAGTATCTGGCAAGTCAAGGGGACAGCATGGCCAGCACAGGGCTATCGCATTTGGATTCTTTATAGCCCCTATCGTGAACATAATAAAGTATGCAGTTGCGGCTCTCGTCTTGCTGGAGGTGACAGGCTTACAGGCTTCGATTTTTAACCCTCAATGGCGTCATGGATTTTCAAATGTGATTGCCCTGCCCCCCCCTGCCAAGGGTCTATATCATCGCCATTCCGCCATTGACGTGCAAGGTCTGGCCGGTGACATAAGCCGCCTCTTCGCTGGCGAGGAAAACCACGCCCGCCGCCACGTCCTCCACCGTCCCCAGCTTGCCGC